>JAFGLK010000459.1 GCA_016928125.1 Anaerolineae bacterium | reverse complement strand
TCGGTGATGCGGCCCGTCAGCGCCGAGGCGGCCGCCACCGCCGGCGATGCCAGGTAGATGTCGGCCTCGGGCGAGCCCATGCGGCCGCGAAAGTTGCGATTGCCGGTGGAGAGGCAGACCTCGCCCTCGCCGATCACGCCCATGTGGCGGCCGATGCAGGGCCCGCAGCCGGGCGTGCCCACGGTGGCGCCCGCATCCAGGAGCGCCGCCAGGGTGCCGTCGGCCACCGCCGCCTGCAGGATGCGCCGCGAGGCCGGGATGACCAGCATGCGCACCTTGGGCGCCAGCGTCTTCCCGCGCAGGATCTCCGCGGCCGTGCGCAGATCGGCCAGGCGGCCGTTGGTGCAGGTGCCTACAAAGACCTGATCGACCGCCACGCTCCCAATCTCGCTCACCGGCACCACCTGATCGGTGGCGTGGGGCACGGCCACCTGGGGCGCCAGGCCCTTCAGGTTCACCGCCAGCGTCTGGCGGTAGGTCGCATCGGGCTGCAGAGCCAGCCAGTCGGGCACGGCGAACCCCGCCAGCGCATCGCCCACGGGCGGCACCAGGCCCGCCTTGGCGCCCAGCTCGGTGGTCATCGAGCAGAGCGTCTCGCGGCCGTCCAGGTCGAGCCACTCCAGGCCGTGGAATTCCACCGTCTGATAGTTGGCGCCGTCCAGGCCGAGCTGGCCGCACAGGTAGAGGCTCAGGTCCTTGGCGCCCACGTAGGGCAGAAAGCGCCCGGCCACCTGCACGCGGATCGTCTCCGGCACGCGCAGCCAGGTCTGGCCCGTGGCCAGGGTCAGGGCCATGTCGCGCGAGCCCACGCCCGTGCCCAAGGCGCACACCGCCCCATAGGCGGTGGCGTGCGAATCGGTGCCCAGGGCGATCTGGCCCGGCTGGATCAGCTTTTCCTCGATCATCACCTGATGGCACACGCCCGAGCCCACGTCGAAAAAGTGCTCGATGCCCTGCTCAGCCACCCAGCGGCGCACCTTGACCTGGGCGTTGGCCGTGGGAAGCGAGGAGGCGGGCGCCACGTGGTCCATGATCACCACCACGCGCTCGGGATCGGCCACCCGCGCGCCGGCCAGATCGTCGCGCAGGGCGTCGATCACCTCGGGGGTCAGCGAGTCGTGGCTCATGCAGCGGTCCACGCTTACGATCACCAGGGCGCCCGCGCGCACCGGTCGCCCGGCGGCGTGCGAGAGAATCTGCTCCGAGAGGGTTGCGCCCGTAGACACTATTCCATACCCCCGGTATGTTCGTTGATCCAGCTCCGGAGCACCGCATCCACGTCGTCCAGGCCGATCGGTTTTTCGTCCGCCAGATGCTTGATGTGGATCGTGGCGGCCTTGAGCTCGTCATCGGGGATCTGCAGGTTGAGCTGATCGGCGCGCGCCTTGATGGCGTTCCAGCCGGTCAACCGGTGGGCGATGCTGATGTAGCGGGTCATGCCGAAATCGTGGGGATCGAGGATCTCGTACGTCTCGGGGTTGTTCAGCACCGCTTTGGCGTGAATGCCCGCCTTGTGGGTGAAGGCGGTGATGCCTGTGATATAGTTGTTGAACGGGATGTCGACGCCCACCAGCTCGGCCACCAGATTATCCAGGTCGCGCAGCAAAGGCAGGTCGTATTTGCGCACCAGGTTGCGATCCACCGCGTAGAGGCGCGCCACCAGGCCGCCCAGCGAGGCGATGCCGTTGCGCTCGCCGATGCCCAGGACGCTGGCGTCCACGTGGGTGGCGCCGGCCTCCAGGGCGCAATAGGCGTTGGCGATAGCGCAGCCCGAGTCGTTGTGGCCGTGAAACTCGATGTCGCAGGTCACATGGTTGCGCACCCGCGAGACCACATCGTAGACCTGCATGGGCGTGGCCATGCCTACCGTATCGGCGATGCCCACCCGGTTCACGCCCAGCTCACACACCGCCTCGTAGATGCGCAGGATGTCGGCCAGGTCGCTGCGGAACGAGTCCTCGGTGCTGAAACGCACCTCGAGGCCCTGGTCGCGGATGTAGGAGACCACCTCGTGGGCCATCTGGAGGATGGCGTCGATATCCTTGCCGTGGCTGAACTGGCGCAACACCGACGAGGTGCCGATGACCACGTCGATGCCATCCACGCCGCTCTCCACGGCGAGCTTGGCGTCGGCCAGGGCGCAGCGCACATGGGTGAGGATCTTGGCCTTGAGGCCCAACTTGGTCACGGCGCACAGGTCCTCATAGCTCTGAGGCGAGGCCGCCGGCGAGGTCAGCTCCAGATACTCCACTCCAAAGGCGTCGAGCATCTGGGCGATGCGCACCTTGTCCTCGGTGGAAAAGTTGGCCCCGACGAACTGCTCCCCCTCCCGCAGGGTCGACTCGATGATGTGAAAGGCCTGAACCGGCACGGGTGCCTCCTATTCGCCCCAGTCCTCTTCTTCCTCTGGGGCCAGCTCCAGGGTCAGCGGATCGAGGCTAACCACCTCAAGCTCCACGCCGCAGTCGGGGCAATCGACGATCTCGCCCTCGATGACGTCGTCCAGCTCGATCTCGGCAGCACATTCGGGACAAGCAGCGATCATGGTTCTCGACTCCTTTTCTCTAGGAATGTTCCATTCGCCTCGACCACGTCCTGGGTGCGATCGCGCGCGCCCGCAAGCCGCTCAAGGCCACAAAAAAAGCAGCCT
>JAFGLK010000458.1 GCA_016928125.1 Anaerolineae bacterium | reverse complement strand
CTGGAGGATGTGCGCCGGACGACCCACATCATGCAGATTCGGCGCGGCGCGCCCACCCATGATTTGAATCCGGTCCGCAATCATCTGGATCAGATGAAGGGCGGCCGCCTCTCTCGTCACATCCAGCCGGCCCGGGCCGTACACATCGTGGCCTATAATCCCTACCCCTACGAGTACCTGATGACGCACAACGTCTGGTTGCACTCTTTGCCAGAGGGCTCCACCTACGCCGATGCGCTGGCCATGCTGCACAAATGGGGCGCCTGGGAGGCAGTGCCCGAGTCGGTGCGCCGTCATCTGCTGCGCGCCGATCCGGCGCTCGAGACGGTCAAGCGGGAGGAGTTCGAGCGCGCAGGTTCGCCCATCTACGGCGTGATGCCCCGACGTTTGGGCATGCTGCCCACCGCGCAGCGCGAGGCCGAGGCCTTGGGATTCAAGACCTTGCTGTTGACCCACTGGTTGCAGGCGGAGGCCAGTCAGGCGGCTCTGGTGCTGGCTGATATCGCGCTGTCGGTGGAGAAGCATGGTTTGCCCATCGAGCCGCCCTGCGCCCTGATCAACGGAGGCGAGTTGCTGGTTACGGTGGGCGAGGAGAACGGCATGGGCGGCCGAAATCAGGAGTGGGCCTGCTCAGCGGCGCTGCGCATCGCCGGCAGCCCACACATCGTCATGGGCTCGGTGGATTCGGACGGTACGGATGGCCCCGGGCACCAGTTCCGCGATGATGGGCAGGATATCCCCGTGCTTGCGGGTGGTATCGTCGATGGACACACGCTCGAGAGGGCTCAAGCCTTGGGCGTCGATCTGTGGGAGGCGCTGCGACGCCATCACACCTCACCGGCGCTCTATCGGCTGGACGATGGCGTCATCGCCAGCTATAGCATCAGCCTGACCGATCTGACGGTCACGCTGATCACGGGTCGGGGCATCAACCCCAACTGGCCGCGATAGCCCGAGGCGTCTCGGGATTGCTAGACGCCAGGCATACGGTCGGTCGCGACCGACAATCAAGCTTGTGGGAGAGGTTAGGACGAAGGATGGACATCACGCAACGTATTCTGAACATGGAGGCGCTGGCCTCTCATGGCAACGTGCGCGGTCGCCAAGCCATGCTGCAGATTCTGGAGGCTGGCCTGCGCGCTGCCGACCCCTACAACAATACGCGGGCGCTGATGCGCCTGGAGGGCCATCGGTTGATCGTGGGGCATCCCGAGTTCTTTGTGCCGGGCGATCCCACGCAAGAGGATGAGGTGATTGATCTGGATGACGTCGATCGCATCCTCGTGTTCGGGGCGGGCAAGGGCATCCAGCGTGTGGCCAGGGCTGTGGAGGATGTGCTCGGCGACCGGCTCACGGGCGGCCACGTGATCGACAAACATGGTGGGCCGTTGATCCTGGAACGCATCGGGGTCACCTTTGGCGCCCATCCTGTGCCCGATGAAGGCTGCGTGCGCGGCTGTGAGCGCATTCTCGAGATGGCCCAAGGCCTGACGGAGCGCGATTTGGTCATCACCATGACAGCGAATGGCGTCTCGTCATTGCTCACCTTGCCGGTGCCCGGAGTCACCCTGGAGGATGTGCGCCAGGTGACGCATCTGATGCAGATCCAGCGCGGTGCGCCCACGGGCGATCTCAATCCGATCCGCAGCCACCTGGATCAGATGAAAGGTGGGCGTCTTTCGCGCCACATCCAGCCTGCGCGGGCGATCCACATCGCGGCCTGGATCTGCCAGCCCTGGGAGCGCCTCATGCATCACAATCGGTTCCTGCACAACCTGCCCGAGGAAACCACCTTTGAGATGGCCGTCGCCAACCTCAAAAAGTGGGACGCCTGGGATGGTGCGCCTGCCAGCGTGCGCGAGTTCCTGCTACGCGCCGATCCGGCCCACGAAACGGTGCGGGTTGACGAGTTTCAGCGTATGCGCTCGCGCGTCTTTTGCACGATGCCGACCCATTTGGGCATGCTCCCCACCGCCAGGCACAAGGCTGAGGAACTGGGCTTCCAGGCGCGCATCCTGTACGACAACTCGAGCTTTGAGGCCGCGCCAGGCGGCCTCATGGCGGGCGCGATTGCCGCAACGATCGAAGGCAAAGGAGAGCCTTTGCAGGCGCCCTGCGCCTTGTTCGGAGGCGGCGAGATGATCGTGACCGTGGGCCAAGAGCGGGGCATGGGCGGGCGCAATCAGGAATGGGCCCTCTCGGCGGCGCGACGCATTGCAGGCAGCGAGCGTATCATCATGGCCTCGGTCGATTCCGATGGCACCGATGGGCCAGGGCACCAGTTCAACGCCGAACATGGCGATGTGCCCGTGCTGGACGGGGGCATCGTGGATGGCTATACCCTTGCCGAGGCACGCGCCCAGGGCTGGGACATCGACGCCGAGCTGCGCCGCCACAACACCTCGCCCATCCTGCACAGCCTGGGCTGCGGCGTGATCGCCTCGCACAACATCAGCATGAACGATCTGACCGTCATCCTGGTACTGGATTAGGATAGAAAAGGAGTCAACATGGGATCAGGAACCATCATCGCATCGGTTACGGCGAGACAGGTCTTTTCCGGTCGGGGGCATCCGGGGATCGAGGCCACCGTCACCACCCAGAACGGGGCTAGCGGCACGGCCGTCGTGACAGCGGGCGTCTCGGTGGGCAAACATGAGGTGCAGTTCGCCTATGACGGCGGCGAGCTGTGGAAGGGTCGCGGCGTGATGCGGGCCGTGCGCAATGTCCAGGAGGTGATCGCACCCAAGGTGGTGGGCCTGGACGCCGCCAGGCAGATCGACATCGATCAGGTGATCATCGAGCTAGATGGCACGCCGATGAAATCGAATCTGGGCGGCAACGCGACCGCCAGCGTCTCGGCGGCGGCGCTCAAAGCGGGGGCGGCGGCCTTGGGCATCCCGCTCTATCAGCATATCGGCGGCGCAAACGCCTGCGTGATGCCCGTTCCCGGGGCGATCAGCATCATCGGCAGCACCCGCTATGGCGGCGGGCAGCGTTCAGGCGGCAAGCCCAGCCATTCCTTCATTTGCTATGGCTTCAGCAGCTTTTCCGAGGCCTCTTACGCCGCCTGGGATGTGCAACAGACCTTCTCGACTCTTCTCAAGGACAAGTTCAGCCTCGAGTCGCGCTTTGGCAACTTTGTCCCGCCCGGCCTGGTGCGACATGATCGCGAGCTGTGGGACCTCAAGGTTGAGGCGATCGTCAAGGCGGGCTACGAAGGCAAGATCGGCTTCCAGGTGGATGTGGCCGCCGGCACCTACTATGATGCCGAAACAGAACGTTATGTGGGCCTTTTCTCGGCAGAGGACAAGACGCGCGACGATCTCTATCGTCTCTACGAGCAGGCGGTGGCCGAGTATCCTTTTGTGATCATCGAGGACCCGCTGGACGAGGACGACTATGAGGGGCACGCGGTGTTGACCCGCGAGTTGGGCGTCGAGATCGTGGGGGACGATCTGTTCACCACGAATCCCGAGCGGGTCGAGTATGGCATCTCCAAGGGGGCGGCCAACACGGTGCTGCTCAAGGTGAATCAGATCGGCACCATCAGCGAGGCGTTCCAGATGGTGCGTCTGGCCTACCGCAACAACTATGGCGTGATGCCGTGCGATAGCCGCGGCGAGGGCGAGGCCATCGCGGACTATTGCGTGGGGCTCAACACCGGTCATTTGCGCGAAGGAGGCGTCGGTCCCGTGGCCAACCGCTTCCTCCAGATCGAGAATGAGCTGGGGCCGCGTGCTGAGTTCCTGGGCTTGAAGGCCCTCAAGGTCAAGCGTGAGGTCTGGTAGGTCGGGTCTGTCCTGACTCAGGATATGGGCATTGAGGCGACGCTCGTGGAGACACCCGTCCCTGCGAGCGTCGCCAGTTGGATTCCTAGCTGCGGTTGCGCCAACCCTTGAAGAAGCTCTTGCCCGGCCAGACCGCCGCCTGGCCCAGTTCTTCCTCGATGGTCAGCAGGCGGTTGTGGTCAAAGGCGCGAATCTGTCCAGCGTTCAGCCCGACCGCCACATCGACGATGCTGTCCTGATCGCCGCGCGAGCCGCAAGGATGCAGATTGTAGCCGTGGATCCGTGCAAACTCGCAGGCTTCCAACGCCTCGCTTACGGTGCCCACCTGCGTGATCTTGATCACCATCGAGTTGGCAGCGCCCAGTGGCGCGGCGGCCTTGAGCCGGTCGATGTTGGTGGTGAAAAAGTCGTCGCCCACGATCTCGATGCCTAGCTCCTGCGTAAAAAGGGCCATCCCTTCCAGGTCATCCTCGCGCACCACGTCCTCGAGCGACACCACCGGATAGTTGGTCACAAAGTCGAGATACGTCGCCAGGAGCTGGTCGCGATCCTTCTCGCCTTCGGAAAAGAGCCCCACGTAGCGGTCGATATCCGCCTCATAGTAGCAGTCGGCGGCGCAGTCGAAATAGATGCCCACCTGGCCTTCATAGCCAGCCTTGATGATCGCCTCGGTCATCGCCTCCAGAATCTCGGCATCGTGCTCGATCAGGCCGGTGAGATGAATGCCGCG
>JAFGLK010000457.1 GCA_016928125.1 Anaerolineae bacterium | reverse complement strand
GTGCTCGAGCTGGATGCTCCCCATCAGTGGCCGGACCAGGCGCACCATGCCAAGGCGGCCCGGCTGCTGATGGAGCTCTTCCCCGATTGATCGGGATGGAGTAGGAGACCTGGAGACCGGCTAGCGCCGGGGGGAACGCGCGGGGTTCACCCCGGCGCATGGGCTTGCATAGGTTGAGTGGGCGCCAAATGTGCGCTCTAGCGCCTGAGTGGGAGCGGTGCGCGAACGCATCTCTCGCAGTCTCGAAGGAGGTCACCATGAACGAAGCGATCTACCGCAACCTGGCCGAGCACCTGGACCGCCTGCCCGACGGCTTTGCGCCCACCGACACCGGCGCCGAGCTGCGTCTGCTGCAGGTGCTCTTCACCCAGGAGGAGGCCGAGCTGGCGGTGCACCTGACGTTGGATCGCGAGCCAGCCGCGGCCATCGCCGGGCGCGCCGGCCTGCCGCTGGCTGTGGCCGAGGCGCGCCTCGACGAGATGGCCAGGAAAGGGCTGATCTTCTCGGTGCAGCCCGAGGGCGGCCCGCGCCTCTACCAGGCGGCGCCCTGGGTCGTCGGCATCTACGAGTTCCAGGTGAACAACCTCACCAAGGAACTGCGTCAGGCCATCTCCGACTATTCCGCCGCCCGCAAGCCGCGCTCGCGGCCGGAGAGCATCCCCCAGATGCGCACGATCCCCATCGGCGAGAGCATCGCGCCCCACCTGGAGGCGCTGCCCTACGAGCAGGTGGAGGCGCTGGTGGCGGGCTACGATCGCTTTGCGGTGGCGCGCTGCATCTGCCGACAACACGCCAAGCTGCGCGGCGAGGGCTGCGATGCGCCTATGGAGAGCTGCCTGATCTTTGGCGAATGGGCCGACTACTATGTGCTGGGCGGCCGGGGGCGCGCCATCGACCGCGACGAGGTGCGAGCGATCCTGGCCCGGGCCGACGCCGCCAACCTGGTGCTCCAGCCGACCAACTCGCAGGAGATCGCAGCGATCTGCTGTTGCTGCGGCTGCTGCTGCGGCGTGCTGCGGGGGCTCAAGCGCCATGAAAAGCCCGCCGAGGTCGTCGCCAGCGCCTACATCGCGGCGCTCGACGCGGAGCTCTGCCAGGGCTGCTGGACCTGCCTGGAGCGCTGCCAGATGGAGGCGCTGGCCGAGGATGGCGACCTGGTGGCGCTGAACCTGGATCGCTGCATCGGCTGCGGCCTGTGCGTGTCCACCTGCCCCAGCGGGGCGCTGACGCTGGTCCGCAAGCCGGTCAGCAGGTTGACCCAGCCGCCGCCGACGATGAGCGAGACCTGGCGGACCATCGCGCGCGAGCAGAGGGCGGACGAGTAGAGCCTGACGGGCAGGTAGACCGCGGGCTGGCAGAACAACCCCACCTGAGCAGCCCGCCCCACATTGACAACGTTGTCGTGCGATGCTAGAATGCCCCCCAGTGCCGGCGGCAGGAAGCCGGCGGCGCCGAGCCATCCCTGCAACGGAAGGGCATCGTGCCAGCAACCAGCCCCAAGCGACCGACGATCAAAGATGTAGCCCGCGTGGCGGGCGTCTCGTTCAAAACGGTATCTCGGGTGATCAACGAGCAGCCCGGGGTGAGCGAGCCCGTGCGGGCCCGCGTGCGCGCCGCCATCGCCGATCTGGGCTACGTGGTCAACTACTCCGCTCGCTCCCTCGCCTCGGGGGGCAGCGGCACCCTGGGCGTGGTGATCCCGCGCATCACCGATCCGCACACCCTCGACCTGATCTCGCACATCGGCAGCGTGTGCGAGCGGTGCCATCTGGACGTGATCATCGTCACGCGCCCCGCCGTGGCCGATGAGCTCAGCATGAGTTCCTTCGTGGGGCACGGGCTCGCCGGGGCGCTGCTCTTTGTGGCCCCGCGCCGCATGGGGCGCTATCTGCCCTTTGTGCGCGCTTTGCACATTCCCACGGTCGTGATCGAGTCTATGCGCGTCGATGAGCACGGCCGGCTCTTGCCCGTCACCGTGCCCTGTGTATCATCAGACCATCGCCAAGGCGCGGCTGAGGGTGTGCGCTATCTGTGGGAGCTGGGACATCGCCGGGTGGCCTTTGTGTCCGGCTCGCCCTCCAGCCAGAGCCATCTGCGCGAGCTGGGCTATCGTGATGCGATGGCCGCGTGTGGGATGCAGGTTGCTCCCGAGTATGTGCGCTCTGGCGATTGGAGCTGGGAGTCTGGCCGCGCCCAGATGGAGGCCTTGCTCGCCCTGGATGCGCCGCCGACGGCGGTGTTCTGTGCCAGCGACAACATCGCCCTGGGGGCGATGCGGGCCGTACAGAGGGCGGGGCTGCGCGTGCCGGAGGATGTGTCGATCCTGGGTTTTGACGATATCACCGCCGCGCAGCACAGCGATCCGCCGCTCACGACCATACGGCAGCCTTCGTTGCAGATGGTTGAGATGGCGGTGGATCTGCTCAGGTGCGGACTGGAGGGCGAGCAGGTGGCCGCGCGCAACCATCTCCTTCCTACCAACCTGGTGCCCAGGGAGTCGTGCGCGGCTTGTGGCCAAGAGGCCGATCCAGGCTAACCTCGTCCATCATTCAGTTGGTCGCCATGCGCTTCGTATCATCTTGAGGAGAAAGGGTCATGTCAGTACGGGTCAGGATTGGGTTCGTTCCTTCCTATCGGCAGCGCTGGACCGAGTGGACGCAAAAGATGCGCGACGAGAGCCTGGCCGCGCTGGAGGGCGTGTGCGCTGTCGAGGTGGTGGCGCCGCAGCCCGGGCAGAATGGGGAGCCGGATGCACGCCTCGGCCTGACGCGGCATGGGGCCGTGTGCAGCCTCGATGAAGCCGAGGCCGTGGCCGACTATTTCCAGGCGCAGAAGGTGGACGGGCTGGTGTTGTGTCCGCTCGACTTTGGCGACGAGCGCTCCGCGGCCAAGATCGCCGAGCGGCTGCGCGTGCCCGTTCTGCTCTATGCCACCAAGGAGCCGCCCGCGCTGGAGGCGGCCAGCCTGGCGCGCGTCTCGGATTCGTATTGCGGCAACTTGTCCATGGCGTCGGCCCTCTATCGCCGCAAGCTCCCCTTTTACTATGCGGGCATCTTTTTCCCGGGCGAGGCCGAGCTGGCTGCCGCCTTCGACACCTTTGCCCGGGCCGTGGCGGTGGTCAAGGGGCTGCGAGGCGCCCGGATCGGGCAGGTGGGGGTGCGTCCGGCCACCTTTGAGACGGTCGGCTATGATGAAGCGGCGATGGTCCAAAAGTTCGGCCAGAACGTGGTGTATGCCAACCTCTCGGACCTGGTGGCGGCGGCGCACGCCCTGGCGGATGACGATGCGCGGGTGTTGGAGCGGATCGCCGCCGTGCGCCAGAGCGTGGCCCAGCTCACCGTGGCGGACGCGTATCTGCTGAACAGCGCCAAGCTGGAGGTGGCCCTGGCCGACTTTTGGTCGCGCAACAAGCTCTCGGCCATGGCGGTCCAGTGCTGGCCCTCGATCCAGCGCGAGATGGGCATCTCGGTGTGCGCGCTCTATGGGCGGCTGACCGAGCGCCATATGCTGACGGCCTGCGAGACGGATGTGTTGGGCGCCCTGGCCATGGTGGTGAACTACCAGGCGGCTCTGGGCGAGACGCTGCCCCATTTCATCGACTGGACGATCCAGCACCGCGAGAACCCCAACTGGCTGCTGGCCTGGCACTGCGGCAACGCGCCCGTGAGCCTGGCGCGCGAGGCGGGCGAGGTCGCCCTGCGCTCGCGGCGCGACATGCAGGGCAGCGAGCCGATCCCCGACGCCGATCCATCGGCCGGCCTGTATCAGTTCCAGCTCAAGCCCGGCCCGGTGACCTTCTGCCGCCTGGCCGAGTACGACAACGCCTGGAAGATGCTGATCGCCAAGGGCGAGATCATCCCGTCTGACGAGACGCTGGCCGGAACGTGGTCGTGGGTCCAGGTGAAGGATCACGCCCAGCTCTACCGCACCCTGGTGGAGGAGGGCTTTATCCACCATGCCAGCATGATCCATGGCGATCAGGTGGCTGTGCTGCTGCAAGCCTGTCGTTATCTGGACATCAAGCCCGTGGTGGTGGAGTAGGGGCGCCATGGAAGGACTGGACATCGTCGGGTTGGGGCTCACCGTGCTGGACGTGTTGATGCGCCTGAAGGAGATGCCCAACTGGGAGCGAGGCGGCCGCATCAGCGGCTTTGCTCTGGATGGGGGCGGCCCGGCCGGCACGGCCACAGTGGCGGCGGCGCGCCTGGGCGCGCGCACCGGCTTTGTGGGCACGGCCGG
>JAFGLK010000456.1 GCA_016928125.1 Anaerolineae bacterium | reverse complement strand
CTCATGCCGCTCTCACTCTCTCAGTGTAGCCGCGTTCACGCCCAAGCGCATCACCCGCCGCGGATGAGCCGCGGGTGATTGAGGCCCAACTCACGGGGTTGGTGCGCCGCGCCAGCGCGCACAACCTGCCCGCGGCCATCCATCGCTTGGGGCGAAGGCGCGCGCCAGTGCACCGTTTCCCATGCCTTCAGGGAGTAGGAACGACGCGCTTCACGGCCATGCTTGGGCAAGGATCAGCCGACAGCCACAGTCTTGTTGGCCTGACGGCTCGCTTGAGCGTATACTGCCTGGGCAGATGGGGCTCGCCAGAGAGGCTAGGCCGCGGACGTCGCGGCGGCCGTGGCCGCCGGCTCGGGCGCGGCGCCACGCCAGATCGAGGCCGAGCTGCGCCGGCAGGGGGTCGTCATGTTCAAACGCACTCTCGCTATCGTGTTCATCCTGTGTGTCGTCGCCGTCGCTTTCATCGCCCTGGCAGACAGCCCCCAGCCAGGCGCCCACGCCGAGCACCCCATCTATCCTCCCCCGCCAGGCACGCGCGGCTATGTGCCCTTTGTCATCCAGAGGCTACCGACCCCAACGGCTACGCCCACGTCGATAGTTGGGGCTCTGATCAGGCTGCCGGCAGGCGCATCCATGCACACCCCCTCCGCGACCCCGCCTGTCGAAGGGGAGAACTGCGCCGCATCCGTTTGGGTCAGAAACAACACCGACTGGGTGCTCACGGAGCCGATGGTCCACCTGCAGCTGGCCGGGGGGACCGTGACCGAGCGATCGTTTGCGGCGTATGTCTACGAGGGCAACTGGGACCCAGGGCAGACAGCCACGAACCTGACGACGGGCTGGCTTCCTGAGGAGGGCTGCGAGCTGGTCAGTTGCTATGGCACGGGCCGAATCGTCGGTTCCCCGACGCCAACCCCGGTCCCGCCCACAGCCACGCCGACG
Organism: Anaerolineae bacterium; assembly: GCA_016928125.1. Next base: position 2,377 of record JAFGLK010000456.1, on the reverse strand, counting down.
ATCACGCCGCGGCCCAATCAGGTCGACCTGGATACGGAGGCCAGCTGCTACTCGCAAGATTACTCCCTCCACTGCTCTGTGCTCATCACGAATCCTCACACCGTGGCGGTGCGCGACATCATTCTCTATATACGCCTGACCGGCTCCGCCGCGGAGCAGCAGTGGGAGGCCTCCGTTCTAGGCGAGCTCGAGCCGGGCGAGGGCATCAGACGCGACATGGGATGGGGAGGCACGCGCGTCTTTTGGGCCACTGGCATCCCGGCCGACGCGCCCACGCCTACCGTTCCTGTGGGTCTCGTGAGGGAGCTTCCCGCAGAGGCAGTCGCCCTCGTGGAGGCTTCCTGCCAGATCTCTGTGACCATCTGGAACGACACCGAGTGGGTGCTGACCGAGCCGATGGCCCATCTGCAGATGGCCGGAGGCGCGATCGCCCATCGCGATGTCGAGGCCCGGCCCGCCAATCCCTATTGGTGGCCGGGAAGCGAGGCGACCGCCATCGTCGAGTGGCCTATCGAAGAGGGCTGTCAGGTGGTCAGCGTGCATGGCTCCGGCATGGTCTCCGACCTGGCGACGCCCACGCCGACGCCTTCGCCCACACCGGTCGGGTATGTCGCCCTCGAGGCGAGCCTGGTGCAGTGCTGGGAGAACAATCAGATGTACCAATGTCTCGCTCAAGTGCGCAATCCGCACGACCGCCCGATGGTCGATGTGATCGCGCACTATAGGTACCAGACGACCGATTCGGAGACGTGGATACCCCTGCGTGACTATCGCATTCGCTGCCTCAACCCCGGAGGCACCTGGCACCAACACGTGGAGTGGTTCCCCAGATGGAGCTTCAGGCTCTCGGCTGGCGGCTTCCCAGGACACCGCCTGCCCACCCCGCGGCCAGGCTCGGTCGAGCTGGAATGGCATGGGGGATGCACCTGGGAAGAGGGTATCTGCAAGTGGTGTGTGATCACCATCATGAATCCTCACACCACAGCCGTTCGAGACGTCATCCTCTTCAACGAGTTCGGCCTGTGCGGGGCATCTGAGACCGCCATTGAGGGACGCCTGCCGCCAGGGGAAAGCCTACCGGTCTACCCTGAGTGCCCCTCCGCTTCTGGCGGGACCTGGATGGCCACCGGCATACGCACTTACTGACCTATTGGGGGCGATCTGGCCGTTGACGGCCCGGCGCAGCGGCTTCGGCCGAAGCGATCCGTTCGGGCCCTGTAAGGCCCCTTGGGTGGCCGCATGCGGCTCCGCGCGCGCTGGCCCAACGCAGGCGGCCCATGGCCAACGTTGGGCTAGCGTCAACGCTCAGGCCGCCGTATACTCGCCGGGCAGAGTGGGGCTGCGGCCCCCAGAGCGTGGGGAGCAAGGAGGCGTCTGCGATGGCGAAGGAAGGGACGTTCACCAAGGTACTGGCCCTGGCCGGCACGGTGCTGGCCTGGTTTCCGATTCTGGCGACGATCCTGACAGCCTTGCCCCGGCTCATCGTCAGGCACATGCTCCGCATCGACTACCTCATGCCCGCCGAGCTTTTCCCTTTCGCCCTGGTCGGGGGCGGGCTGCTTCTGTGGGCGGCGTTGCGGGCGCGCACGCAGCGAGGGCTCATCGCCTGGGGCCTGGCCCTCGCCGGTGCTTTTCTCGTCGGCGGACAGGCGCTGGCCGTGATCACGGGCCTGGCCTCGGGTGATGCGGAACCGACCGGCTGGCCCTGGGCGCTGGTGCTGGCGTCGCTGGCCCTCTACACCGCGGCCCTGATCGAGCTCGGCGTGGCCGGTATCCTGCTGCTGCGCGACCTGTTCGGGCGTCGCGCCCGCGGGGAACCCCTGGCCCCGGAGCCGTAGCGGGCCGGGGCGCCGCTCGGACGCGTTGAGATCCCACATGCAAAGCACGAGGAGGCTGGTGATATGAGAGCGGCATTCATCGTAGGGCCGCGGCAGTTCGAGATACGGGAGATCCGCATGCCGGTCATCGGCGATGACGAGATGCTGGTGCGCGTCGACGCCTGCGGGGTGTGCTCCAGCGATATGTCGGGCTATCTCGGCACGGGCCCCGCAGCCATGCAGGCCCGCAACCCCTACCCACGCCGGGCGGGGCACGAGCCCGCCGGCACGGTGATGGAGGTCGGCCGCAACGTGGCGGGCTTTGCGCCCGGCGATCGGATCACGGGCTATTTCGCCGACGGCTGTTACGCCGAGTTTGTGCGCTGCAAGCCGGGCGACCGGCTGGCCCGCGGCCACGGCTCGATCATCGAAAAGATCCCGGCGGGCATTCCGGCCAAGCACGCCCTGGGAGAGCCGCTGATGAGCCTGGTGTCCATCGCCCGCACGGCGACGCCCGAGTTCGGAGATTATGTCTTCCAGGTGGGCTGCGGCTTTATGGG
>JAFGLK010000455.1 GCA_016928125.1 Anaerolineae bacterium | reverse complement strand
GCTCGGTGAGAAAGGCGGCCAACTTTGGCCGTCCCATCTTTGTCGAGGACGCCTTGCACGATGGGCGCGTGCAAAAGGACATGGTGTCAGACGAGAATGTACACGCATTCATGCAGATGCCCGTTCATTTGGGCCAGCAGGTCTATGGCGTTTTGAATGTCTGTTTTGCTCATCCACGCAGTTTTGATAACGATGATGAGCGTTTGATGCGTGCCCTAGCCACTCGAGCGGCATCCGCCCTCGAGAACGCTCGCCTTTATCAGCAGATCGAGGCCGCGGCCACGGCCGAGGAGCGCCAACGCCTGGCGCGCGAGTTACACGATGCGGTCACTCAAACCCTCTTTTCAGCTAGCCTCATCGCTGAGGTGCTACCCCACATCTGGGAGCGCGCTCCTGAACAAGGACGCCAGCGCCTGGAGGAACTGCGCGAACTGACACGCGGGGCACTCGCCGAGATGCGCACATTGCTCCTCGAGTTGCGCCCGGCGGCCCTGCTCGAAGCCCGGCTGGGAGATTTGCTGGAGCAATTGGGTGAGGCGATCACGGGCCGGGCGCGCGTGCCCATCTCCGTGACGATCGAAGGCGAGGATGAGTGCGTGCTGTCGCCGGACATCAAGGTGGCGATCTATCGTGTGGCTCAGGAATCGCTTAATAACATCGCCAAACATGCCGGGGCAACGCAGGCCTCAATCAGCTTGCGTTGTGGGCCTGATCATGTGCATCTCATTATCAGCGACGATGGCCGCGGGTTTGATCTTGGGGCGATCCCGCCCAATCATCTGGGGCTCACGATCATGCGCGAGCGTGCCCAGGCTATCGGGGCCTTGTTGCAGATCGACACAGCCATCGGACGGGGCACGCGTGTCGAGCTGATCTGGGAAGCAGCAGGTGCTTCGCACGCTGCCCCACCACCAGCCGATAACGGCGCAAGGTAAGGTGAGCGTGAACACACAGACCGAATCGAGAGCTGGAGCCGGACACTCGCGACCGGTGTCGCGACGTACGTTCCTGGGGCTGGGATCAACTGCCTTGGCGAGCCTTCTGATAGCCGCATGCCAGCGCGGCCCCGGGCGTAGGCCGATGCGCCGTAGCGAGCTGGTGAAGCTGGTGTACCAGGACTGGAGCACGCCCTGGTTTCCCCCCATGGCCCAGCGCATGTTGGAGGAGTTTCATGCTCAGCAGCCCGGCATCCGGGTCTTTTTCACGCCCGATCCCCCAAACGTGGCAGAGACCCTGGTCCAGGACATGGCCGCCGGCACAGCTCCCGATGTGTTCGCTGGCTGCTGCACCTTTTTCCCCATCCTGGCTCAGGAAAAACAGACGCTCGATCTCAAGCCCTATGTTGAGGCAAATCTCGATGCGCGCACCATCGCTGATTGGGATCCAGCCCAGTATGCTTGGTTCTTTACCCGCGATGGTCTGCAGTTTGGTCTGCCCAAGTACCACGGTGCGCTCGCACTTTACTATAACAAGGACCTGTTCGATACCTATGGCGTGCCCTATCCGGAAGAGACCTGGGACCATGCCGACTACCTGCAGGCCATGCACCGCCTGACCCACGACCGTGATGGCGACGGGCGCATCGACCTATGGGGCAGCATCACGGACATCTCCTGGGACCGCATCCAGATGTATGTCAATGGCTGGGGCGGACATCTGGTCGACTCACAGGATCCACGCCGGCCTCTGCTGTGTAAGAACGAGGCGCTGGAGGCCATGGAGTGGCTCTGGGAGCGCATGTGGATTGAGCACGTGATGGCGGCGCCGCTGGATGTACAGGACGTCGAGATTCGACAGGCATTCATCAACCAACAGGTCGCGATGGTGGAAGATGGGTCCTGGGCCCTGAAGGACATCCTGGCGGAAGCCGACTTTCGCATCGGTATCGTTCCTCTGCCTGCCGGGCCAGTGCGCAGAGTGACTCTGGCCACCACAGATGGCTTTGGCATCTATGCGCGTACCCGCTATCCAGACCAGGCCTGGACGCTGCTCCAGTTTCTGGTCAGCCCCGAATTTGGGCGTGCCATGGCCGAGGCAAACTTCCTGCAGCCCGCGCGGGCTTCCTTGGTGGACGATTGGATTGAACTGGTGCGCCGCGAGTATCCTGCGGCGGCTGAAGAGATGAACTTGGCCGCGTTCGCCGATGGGCATATCCAGGGCTACTCGGTCACTGCGGAGATCTTTGCCAATATGGTGGATGCCAAACGTGTCATCAGCGAAGCGTGGCATCGCATCTACACTCTGGGTGAGGCCCGCCCGCGCGATCTGATGGCCGCAGTCTGCCAGCAGATCGAGGCCTTGCAGGCCCGACAGGGATGATATCATGAAGTCGAGCCGCTCTGGGCGCTTGCGCAGCAAGATCATGGCCTGGTCGTTTGCGCCCACGGCCTTTGTCCTGGTCGCCGTGGCCTTGGTGACAGTGTATGCCTACCAGCAGGTGACCGAGGAGTTGGTCATCCAACGCGACCAGGAGCTGATTCGTCTTTCGGCAAGCCAGTTGGCCACCGAACTGGGCAGCTATGTGGACGAACTCGAGACATTGGCCCGCATGCCAGATATGTATGGCGAAGATCCCGATGCCCAGCGCGATGCGCTCAAACGGTCGAGCAACCGTCTCTCGCTCTTTGACGGCGGCGTGCTCATCCTGGATACTTTTGGGAGGGTGGTGGGAGCCGACCCAGAGCGACCGGCCATTCGTGGGCAAGACTGGTCAGAGAGCCCCTACTATCGCGATGTTCTGCGCGGCCGTGTCACGGGCATGTCTGATGCCGTCTATTCCCAGATTGTGCCGGACGGCCCAGGCGGAGCCGATGTGATCGTGATCGCCGTGCCCATCGTTGGGCCTCAGGAGCAGTTTCGAGGCGTCGTCGCCGGCATGTTCCGTATTGGCGAGGACGTCTCTAACCGGTTCTATGCGGACATTCTCAAACTGCGTATCGGCGAGAGTGGCAGCTATTTGATCGATGCCCGTGGCCGTGTGATCTATCACTCGGACAGCTTTTTCATCGGCGAGTACTTTTCTCAGCAGCCGGTGGTGGCTCGTGCCCATGCAGGCGAGGTAGGCGCCATTCGGACACGAGACCTGGAAGGGCAGGAAATCGTAGCCGGATTTGCGCCTGTTCCGGGCACCGGTTGGGGCCTGGTCACCCAAGAGATGTGGCGTACCCTCACCAGCGGGTTTCGAGCCTATCAGCGCTTCCTGCTGGTGCTCTTGGCGCTCGGAGTCGCCGCGCCGGCCATCCTGGTCACGGCCCAGATCCGGCGCATCACCAAGCCGATCGGCGACCTGATCAGCGCGGCCCAAGAGGTGGCGCGCGGGCGCTTTGGGCAGATGATTCGGGCCGAGACAGGCGATGAGATCGAGGAACTGGCTGAGCAGTTCAACATCATGTCGGCCGAGTTAGCTGCCTCCTATGCGCATCTCGAGCGACGGGTGGCCGACCGAACGCGAGAGTTGGCTGCCCTAAACGCGATTTCCGCCGTGGTCAGTCGCTCCCTCGATCTTGACGAAATCCTGGACGACGCCCTTGAGAAGACGCTTGAGGTCATGAATGTGGAGGCAGGGGGCGTGTACCTGCTCCAGCGCGAGGAGCAGCTTCTTCGCATTGCCGCCCACCGCGGCTTTGAGCCTGAGATGGTAGCGGCCATCGACAGCCTTGAGCTGGGAGAAGGCTTTTCTGGGAGAGTGGTCCGCGATGGGCAGGCTCTGGTGGTGAACGACATGTCTCGAGATCCGCGCTTGACCCGTTCCCTGGTCACCCAGGCTGGCTTTCGCGCGGTCGCCACTTTCCCGCTCGTGTCGAGCCGCGAGGTGCTGGGCTCTGTGTTCGTGGTGACGCGTAAAGAGCGCGTCTTTGCGGAGCAGGATGTCGCACTGCTCACCGCCATTGGCCAGCAGATCGGCGTTGCCGTGGATAACGCCCGCCTCTTTGGCCAAAGTGAGGCGCACAGTCACGAGTTGGAGGCGCTCTACCGCGCCAATCAGGAGATGCACCGGCATTTGCACCTGGATCAAGTGTTGCAAACCTTGGTCGACGTAGCCGTAGATATCCTGGAGGCGGACAAGAGCGCCCTCTTGACCTGGGACGAGGATCTTCGTTTGAGTATGCTTGCAGCGCGAGGCTTTCTCCCAGAGACGGTCGCGAGCTTTTCTGTGGAGTCGGGCGAGTGCCTCATCGGTCAGGCGGCGCTCACGGCTGAGCCCGCCTTCGTTGAGGAGACTCTGGCTCACGCCGATGTCTCTTCCGAGATGGTCAAACGGGAAGATGTGCGCGCTCTGATGATCATCCCGATCATCCTCGATGACCAGGTGTTCGGAGTGTTCATCGTGGGGTTTGAAAAGCCTCGTAGGTTTCGGTTGGAGGATCAGCGCCTCTTTACAGCACTGGTGCAGCGTGGGGCTCTGGCCATCGAGAACGCCCGGCTGTATGAACAGGCTCAAGAGCTAGCGGCTGTGAAGGAACGTCAGCGGCTCGCTCGTGACCTACACGACGCCGTGACGCAGACCCTCTTCTCAGCCAGCCTGATCGCCGAGGTTCTGCCGCGCATCTGGGAGCGTGATCCAGATCAGGGACATCAGCGCTTGCAGGAACTGCGCCAACTCACCCGCGGCGCGCTGGCCGAGATGCGCACCTTGCTGCTCGAACTGCGCCCAACTGCTCTAGATGATGCGCTGCTGGGCGATCTACTGCGCCAGCTCGCCGAGGCCACCACCGGCCGCTCAAGGGTGCCCGTGGAGGTTGTCGTCGAGGGCGAGGGTACGTGCGACATGCCCGCTCAGGTCAAGATCTCGCTCTATCGCATCGCCCAGGAAACCCTCAACAACATCGCCAAGCACGCGGGGGCCTCAAGAGCGCGAGTGAGCCTTTTCTGTCAACCTCATCATCTGGTTCTTGAGATCAGGGATGATGGAAGGGGGTTCGAGATGGAGCGCGTGGGCTCCGACCATTTGGGGCTGGGTATCATGCGCGAACGAGCCGAGGGGATTGGCGCCCGATTGACCATCGAGAGTGCGCCCGACCGGGGGACCCGCGTTGTTTGCGAGTGGTCAGCGCTGGAATCACCGCAGCCGACTGGCCGTGTGCCCGAGATATCCTAAAGTGAAGCACCAGTCGACTCTCAGATCCAGAGGCCCTCTTGGCATACGAGCCGTTGTCGCCCTGCTGCCATTGTTGATGTGGGGCGGATGCAGCCTGCCGGGCACCAGACCCACGAGCCAGGGCCTGCCCACTCGGACGCAGAGCGCCGAGCAGGTGACGCTCGTCGTGGCTTTGGCCCAGGTCCCCGTGTCGCTCGATCCGGCCGATTTCCGCGACCGGCCTTCAGAAACGGTCGTACGTAACATGTTCGACGGCCTGGTCACGCGGGATCACCATGCGGGCATCCATCTCGAGCTGGCCGAGACGCTAGAGTGGCGTGACGAAACCACGCTGGAAGTACGTCTGCGCCGAGACGTGTTGTTCCACGACGGGGTCGAGATGACGGCTGAGGACGTGGTGTTTTCCTTCCAACGCGTGATTCAGGAGAATGCGATCGATTACCCGGAGCCCCACAGTTCGCCACGCCAGAGCCTGGTCACGCCGCTGGAATCGATCGAGGCGACTGGTCCCTACGAGGCCATCATGCACTTCTCCGGCCCTTGGCCGCCTGCGCTGCAATTGCTCGTACATCAGCAGATCGTGCCCAAGCACTATCTTGAGGACGTCGGCACGGCGGGCTTCATCGCCCATCCCATCGGGACCGGCCCCTTCAGGTTCGTGTCCGCCAGTGACGATCTGCGTCACATCATATTGGAGCGTTTCGATGAATACTATGGCGGCGCACCTACCTTACCCCCGGTGGGCGCTGCCTGTGTCGACCGAGTGGTCTTTCGGGCGATCCCCGATGCCGACACGCGCATCGCGGCTTTGCGTGTGGGCGAGGTGGATATTGCCCAGGCGGTGCCTTCGCACCTCGTAGCACTTCTGGAGGACGATGCTCGAGTCCAAGTGCGCACAGCTCCCGGCACGCAGCCCAAGTGGATGGAGATGAACGTGAAGCGCTCGCCTTTCGACGACGCGCGCGTGCGCCGCGCACTCAACTATGCGATCGATAAGGGGCGTATTATTGCTGAGGTGTATGGTGGGCGCGCGGAGCCTCTCCCCGGACCCCTCTCGCCTCACAATGTGCATGCTAGCCGCGACCTGCAGCCCTACACCTATGATCCTCAGCAGGCAACACGCCTCCTCAGCCAGGCCGGGTGGGTCGACCGGAATGGCGACGGCCTGCTCGATCGAGACGGCGAGACGTTTTCCTTCGTAATCGATACGCTCCCCGAGTGGTATCCTCTGACGACGGCGGTGGCGACGCAGTTGCTTGAGGTGGGTATTGACGCGACGGTGCTGACTTGGGATGCACAGGTGATCAGGCCCCTGCTGATCCGTGGTGAGCGCATGGCCTATCTCGACGACTGGGGCGATTCGGCCTTTGATCCAGTCGGACACTTTGAGGCCAAGTGGCATGGCCCTGTTCTAGATCAGCCGTATGGACGTGCCAACTTTTCCGGGTACAATAATGAGCGTGTGAATGAACTCATTGAGCTGGGCGAAAAGACCGCTGACCCGGACGCTCGCCAGGCGATCTACGAGGAGGCCCAGCGCCTTGTCTATGAGGAGGCGCCGGCGATTTTTCTGGTGTTGCCGGAGGAGATCGAGGCCGCCTCGAGCCAGATAGCGAACTGGTCGCCGGCGGCTGACGGGCGCATCAATCTTCACGATGTCTGCAAGCTCGAGCGCTAATCGATGCGAGAGCACGCTGTCCGGACTCGGTGCACTGAGCAGGAATCCTTCGCCTTGCTGAGCCGACCGACCGATATAGAAGGAGCATTATGGGGGAGTCGCAGTCAATTCGGGTGGTTCTGGTCGACGATCATGCCGTGGTGCGCAGCGGTCTGAGCGCCTTTCTCCTGGCGTATGATGACCTCGACCTCATAGGCGAGGCGGCTAGCGGCGAGGAGGCCATTCTAGTCTGTGAGCGCCACCGGCCCGATGTGGTGTTGATGGACCTGGTCATGCCCGGCATGGATGGCGCTGAAGCCACACGCCGCATCCGCCAGCGTTGCCCTGAGACCCAGGTGGTCGCGTTGACCAGCTTCAAGGAGGAGAGCCTCGTGAAGAGCGTGCTCGAAGCAGGTGCCATCGGCTACCTGCTCAAGAACGCGACCGCCGATGAACTGGCGGATGCCATTCGCAAGGCGCATCAGGGGCGCGCCACGCTGGCCCCGGAAGCAGCCCAGGCGCTGATTCACGTAGCGACCCAGCCGCCTCCCCTTGGCCATGACCTCACCGAACGCGAGCGAGAGGTCTTGGGGCTGATGGCCGAAGGCCTCACCAACCCAGAGATCGCACATAGGCTGATCATCAGCCGGTCCACGGTCAAGTTTCATGTGAGCAGCATCCTGTCCAAGCTCGAAGCAGCCAGCCGTACTGAGGCCGTGGCCCTGGCGTTGCAGCATAAACTGATCGGCTGATCCTCCTCGCTCTCGGCACATTCCTCTCTTCTTCCGCGAGCCTACCTACCTGGCCAGGGCCCAGCCTGGCCAGGTCTCCGGGTTCACGTCGCTCTGCGGGGGCTATGATGGTGAAGGGCCACGAGACACCAGCATGAGTGCGCGACGGTTGTCCCCTTGGCATAGTCCGCACTGACCATTTGGCCAGAACTGAATCCATGCCATCGTCCTGGCTCGCATTCAGTCGCCTGCCCGGTGCCCAGCCTGACATGTACCTTTATACTTGAGACAGCTGGGGGCCGGCGCGACTGTGCGCCGAGCCTGGTCAGAGCCTCACTGCTCAGCGATACCAAGGGGAGGTGGCAGGTAATGAGCACGAAATACACTGAATGGGCGCTCAGTCTCCTATGGGGATTAGCTGCCGCTGGGACTCTGGCCATCCTCGTCTCCCTGGCGACAGGCATCAGATGGATGCTGGCGTCCGGCAGTCTGGCCGCCGTCGTGGCCGTCTGTCTGGGATCTCTCATCGCCAGCCAGGCGAGATCGTCCAGGCGCACGCCTATGTATACGCCTGAGCACAGGTCACCTATCGCTAGTTCGAGGCAAAGCAGGGCGATCATGAGGTTGGCAAGTGAGCAAACCGATACAGGTTCTTCTGGCCGATAGTGAGGAGAGCGTTCGCTCGGCTCTCAGTCTTCTCCTTTCACAGGAGCCGCATCTACGGGTTGTGGGTGAGGCCACGACGGCTGACCAACTGCTTGGGCAGATCGAGAGCATCCGGCCAGATCTGCTGTTGTTCGCCTGGGGCCTCCCTGGCTGTCCGTCGGTGGCGCTCCTGGGCCAGATGGCGCAGAGACGCCCCGATATGCGCATCCTTGTGCTGGCCAGTCGTCCCGAAGCTCGCGCCGCCGCTCTCCAAGCCGGAGCGCACGCCTTTGTCAGCAAAGTCGATCCTCCTGAGCGCCTCCTTGGCGCCATCCGAGACATGATCGGCACTAGAGATGCACAGGGCTGATCGTTTCCTCGCTCGGCGCTGAACACGTCGCCGAATCCATACCGTCAGCCGTTCTGGTCTGCTCGTTCTGGTTCCCCTGCTCCTATCTTTCGCCCAGGCCTGGCCTTTGACGCGCTGGCCAGGGCACACTATCATGGGCCCAATCCAAGGCTATCCCGGGTGAATGATGCGCATCGCTTTCGTCCAACGCCTCCGCAGCCTCTTATCGAGAACGCTCTGGCTGCCTCTGTGCTGCGCGCTGCTAGCGCCCGCAGCCCGCGCGGAGGTTGGATCGCCTCAGTATATGGCAACACCCTATCTCTTGCCCGCCGAGGCACCCGGCTTTGTGGTGCTGAACACGGTGGTTGTTCAGGGCGACCTCGTATGTGAGCAAGAGCCTTGCCGGCTGCGCGTGCGCCAAAGCTATCAGCTCCACAATCGTGATCAGACACGGAGCAGCACGCTGCGCCTGGGGCTGCCCAGGACGGTGGCCGAGGTGTCCACGACCGTCGAGGTGGCCGCCCAGGGCGAGGGTAGCTGGGCTGTGCAGCCCGGAGACGAGCACTTTGAGACCATCTGGGAGCTGAGCTTGGGCCGCAACGAGCGGCGCACGATCACGCTCGTCTACGAGCAGGAGAACCCGTCCACATACTTTTTCGCCTGGGCCTGGGACGGCGCCGCCCTGGGCGCGTGGGGGCGCATGGAAAGCGCGCGCGTGGAGATAGCGTTCCCAACCCGCCTCGTGGACGAGATGCTTCTTGGCGTGTCCCCCGCCGACTTTGTGATCGAGGGGGTGCGGCTCTACTGGGAATACGAAGACATTGCCACGCTGCCTCGCCACGAGCTGATCGTGTACGCCCCGCCGAGCTATGAGCGCATGCACACCCTGCGCTCCCTGGGTGGCCACCGAGAGCTGGCCCAACTCTACCAGAGCCTAGATGTGGCAGCGGCACGGGAGGGGATCCCTCTCGCCGATCACTATTCCGAAATCTTGGCGGCCCTTCAGGCTGCCTTAGCCGAGAACCCACAGGATATGCAGACCAGACTCGACCTTGTAGCCCTCTATCGTGCGCGCGGCGACACACTGCCGGAGCTCAAGCTGAACTATCTGCTCCTGTCGGCCCAGCAGCTTGCCGTCCTTCTCGCTCAAGAACCGGCCAGAGCGGGGCTGGCGCAGACCCTTGCGCAGACATATTACGACGCGGCTCAACTGGCCAATCAACAGGGCGATCCGGCCAGCGCCCTGCTCTATCTCAAGCAAGCCGCGGAGGTCGCCGATGGCCAGGGCGAAGAGGTTACAGTCGCCGTGCGCGAGCTCACCATGCAATGGGCCCTCGACCTGGCGCGCCAGGGCCAGGTTCTGGAAGCGTTGGCCCAACTGGAAGGCACGCTCTCGGAGGCAACCGAAGAGAGCCTTCTGCACTATGCGCCTGACCTGCGTTCTGCGCGCACCGATGTGTATCTAGAGCAGCGCCTGCGCCGCGTGCACTATCAGTTGCTCCTCTATCCACCTCGGGCAGCGCAGGCCGAGCAGGCTGTGCGAGCGCTCGCCGAGCGCGTGGAGGGCCTGTCGGGATGGGCCACGCAGATCGAGAGCGGCCCCGATCGCCCGGACGAGTTGGGCCTGGAGATCGCGGTGGCCTTTGATTCCATCTCGCAGCTACGAGCCCGGGCTGAGGAGCTGGACCAGGCCCTCAAGGGTGAGGAGGATCTCCTTGCCGCGCTCATTCTGGCACCTTGGCGGGGCCACGTCGAGCATTATGCTGTGGCCGAGAACCCCTGGTATATCCTTCTGTCGTATCGGGAGCAGATCGATCTCTCCGCCCTGGACGAACTTCTGGCTGAGCGCAGCGAATATGCGCGCTGGCGGCTGGTTGAGCTGCGCGCGCTTGAGCCTGAGGGTGCCACGGCGCGCTTCGAGCGCGAATTGGGCTTGATCGCTCTACGCGAGTATCAGCAGACCTGGGAGCAGTTCGCTTCAGGCACTTATTGGGTCTACCACGTGAGCCACGCGCGGGTGCCACAGATGCCCGCGGCGACGTGGCTCATCTCCTGGGGCCAGTCCCGTCTGCTTGAGCTCAGCTATCCCAGCTATGACTGGCGCGTGATTGGGGGCAGCCTGCTGGCCGTGTCCGCATTCCTGGGCCTTCTGATCGGCCTCACCGCCACACGCCGACGCCAGCTCCAGTTTCAGAGGCCCTGACCCCTCTCTCGCCAGTGTGGAGCCAACCCAGAGACATCATGCCTCGCCAGAGTTGCGAGTCAGATCAACACACTGGCGTGCCCAAGCTGTCATGACCATCGACGGCAAGGCCAGCACCTCAAGGCCCGGCAGCCTGGCAAGGGTTCACATTCGCCGCCGCTCTGGAGTGTGCTATAATGGCGGGGCTATGACACAAAGGCAGCCTTCCTTCTTCAGACGACTTGGCCGCGATCAGCTGTTCTGGCTTATCGTAGGTGGCCTCTTCCTGGTCTATGCCGTGCTCGAGATTCGTGCAGTGCTGCCCTTTCTCTTCGCCATGTTGGCTCTGCTCGTGGCGGTGACCATCCATGAATGCGCTCATGCCTGGTCGGCTGATCAGCTTGGGGATCCGACGGCGCGCATGCTCGGCCGCGTTTCGCTCAATCCCTTGGTGCATCTGGATCCCCTGGGCACCGTGATGATGATCATCACAGCGCTGACTGGTTATGGCATCGGCTGGGGCAAGCCGACGCCGGTGACGCCCTATCGGCTGAGATACGGTTCGCGGAGGGGCCTGGCCATCGTCTCTTTGGGCGGACCGGCCTCCAACCTCCTGGTTGCTGCCGTCTTGGGCCTGATCCTGCGTCTGGCCGGACGCCCCTCTGTGAATGGTTGGTACATTTACCTCTTTTTTCTGCTTCAGACGATCGTGCGGATCAACGTCGTGATCGCCATCTTCAACCTGTTGCCCCTGCCCCCACTCGATGGCCATGCCGTTCTGATTGGGCTGCTGAGCCTGAGCCAGGCCCAGGTGAGCTGGCGCATCATCGCGTTTCTGGAGAGCTTGGAGCGCTATGGCTCGATGCTGCTCTTTGGCTTGATCCTGGTTTCGCAGTTCCTGGGCCTGAATCTGATCGGGCGCATCATCGGCCCTCCCACCAACGCGATTCTGCGCCTGATTCTCGGGCCCGCTATGTGATGGGTCCGGATGCTCCCAAAAGCAGGGCAGATGGTCAAGAGATGGGGCTATCGCGCGCGATGTGCTATCGCGCGCGGCAATTCTGGGGGCGTCTATGGGCGCACAGGCGTCCAGTTGATCACGTGACCGCGCGTCGCGTGCTGCCCCCGAACGGGTACAAGCTCTTTGAGAGCATGCCTCGTGGGGACCAGTTGCACGCGCTCTGCGTCCTGGAGCGGCTGAGCCGCCAGGGCGCCGTGTCACAGGAGTTGGCCGAGGCCGCCCTGCTGCATGACGTGGGCAAGGCGGCGGGACGACTCACCCTGGCCTATCGTGTGGCGATCGTCCTTCTGCGGGCGGTCTCCCCGCATCTGGTGGAGCGCTTGAGCTGCCCCCAAGTCGACTCCTGGCGTTACCCGTTCTTCGTCCATCGCCATCACGCCGCTCTCGGCGCCGAGCAGTGTGTTCATGCTGGCTGTTCCTTCGAGACCGTGACGCTGGTGCGCTTGCACGAGGCCGATGCGGATGAACCGGACGATCCCCGCCTGCGGGCGCTGCTGATGGCGCTGCGCGCGGCCGATGATGCCTGTTAGGAAGCGCTGTGCTCTCGATGAGCATTGGGCCAGCCCACGCGGGATGTGGAGGCCGTCCAAATTGAGGCCAGCTTTCTAGAGAAGAGGTGCATTGTGCAACTGACGATCGTGGGATTAGGCACCGTGGGAGCCTCCGTTGGTCTGGCCCTCAAGAGCGTTCTCAGCGAGATCATCGTGGTCGGGCATGACCCGGCGGCCGAGCGAGTCAAACGGGCCCAGGCCTTGGGGGCCATTGACAAGAGCCATTGGAACCTCATCTCAGCCTGTGAGGGGGCTGACCTGGTCCTGCTCGATCTGCCCTTGAGCGAGCTCGAAAAGACGCTCAGCGCGTTGGCGACAGCGCAGATCCCCTCGGGGAGCGGCGACAGGGCCGCGCTTATTCTGGACAATGTGATGGTCAAACGCCCCGTGATGTCTCTCGCCGAGCGCTATGCCTGGCGTGGGGCGCATTTTGTTGGCGGACATATCGTCTCTCCCCAGCTTCGGGCCACTGTCGACCCTTCGGCCGAGCTGCTCAAGGGGGCACGCTATTACCTGGTCCCCTCGGCCGTGGCCCCCGCTGAGGCGCTGGCCGCGGCCGCCGATTTCGCGCATGCGTTGGGGGCGGAGCCGCGCTTCATCGATGCCTCCGAGCATGATGGCATCATGGCGGCCGTGGCCCAGACGCCTGCCTGGGTCGCTTTGGCCTTGCTCAACGTGCTACGCCAGGAGGCTGGTGCCCAGGAGCGGTCACTTGCCGATGCCCCCGCCCTGGCCGCCCTCCACGATCTAGCCTGGCCAGGGGGCACAGCCTCGCTGGATGAGCTGTTGACAAACACAGACAATCTCCTACACTGGATATCCGTGTACGGGCGCGAGTTGGCCGCATGGCGGGCGCTCATCGAGCGCGCGCTCATCGAGCGCGGGGCTCAGACCGAGCTGAAGGAACACCTGGAAGCCACGCTCGAAGCCTGCGACGCATGGTTGGCCGCCGAGAGGGCCTCTGACGCCGAGACGATGGACGATCGCCCCTCCGGCTGGCGAAGCCTGTTTCTGGGCGATCTTGGGCGCCTCCGCCGCAAGCGCTGAGCGCGGCCTTTTTCTATAGCAAGTACCAGCTGGGCGCACCGGGACACAGCCTCGGCGGCAGGAGTTCAGCGACTGGATCGAATCGATCTCATAAGGACGCGAGGCCTTGACCAGTTTGACGGTGAGTTTGCCCGCTTATAACGAAGCGGAGAATATCGCCAGGATGATCGAGATGGTCCGCAGTAAGGTAGGGCCTCTCGTGGATGATCTCGAGATCATCGTGGTGAACGATGGCAGCGCCGATGATACGGGGCGCATCGTGGGGCGCATCGGTCAGACCGATCCGCGCGTGCGGCTGATCGAACATCCGGTCAACCTGGGCTATGGGGCGGCCGTGCGCGATGCCGTCTGGGCCGCGAGCAAAGAGCTGATCTTTTTCACCGACTCCGATCTGCAGTTCGATATCGCCGAGCTGGCGCGCTTTCTGCCGCTTCTCGCCAAGGCCGACATGGTCATCGGGTATCGCCAGGCCCGCAGCGATCCCTGGTACCGGACGTTCTTTGGCCATGGATGGAGCTGGCTCGTGAACCTGCTCTTTGGCTACGTGGCCCGGGATGTGGACTGTGCCTTTAAGCTATTCAAGCGCGAGGTCATTGACACGATTCACGTCGAATCAGGCGGCGCTATGTTCAGCGCAGAGTTCCTGGTGCGCGCCAAGCAGGCCGGTTTCAGGATCATCGAGCAGCCGGTCGATCACTACCCACGCCAGGCAGGCAGTCAGACTGGCGCGAACATGCGGGTCATTCTGCGAGCATTCCGCGAACTGCTGCGCATGCGTCTACGCCTCTGGCGTCAGTCACGCTCATAGCGACGGCGCCGACCGTCGACGCCTGCGCGCAGAAGGACGCTATGGCGGACTCATCTGCCCCCCGAATGCCTGAAAGACGCGCAGCCCCGACCTATCGGGTGCTGATGATAGCTCCCACATCGTTCTTTGCCGACTATGGCTGCCATGTGCGCATCCTGGAGGAGGCGCGCGTGCTGCAAAAGCGCGGCCATCAGGTGACGGTGTGCACCTATCACAACGGCCGCGACCTGCCCGGTCTCCGGATTCTGCGGAGCCTGAGCATCCCCTGGCGCCGCGACTATGAAGTCGGCTCGTCGCGCCACAAGGTCGGGCTGGACGTGCTGCTCTCCTGGCGTACGCTCACCGCCATGCTCCAGGAACGCCCGCAGATCCTGCATGCTCACCTGCACGAGGGCGCGCTCATCGGCTGGGCTCTCTCCAAGCTGTTTGGCACGCCTCTCGTGTTCGACTTTCAGGGCAGCCTGACGGGCGAGATGGTCGATCATGGCTTCCTGAATCCCGAGGGGCGCTTTTACGGGCCCATGCGACGTCTGGAGCGGCTGATCGATCGCGTGTCGCCTCGCATTCTGACCAGTTCGCGTCATGCTGCCGATCTGCTGTGCCGTGATTTCAGCTGTGACCCCCAGAAGATCACGCAGGTGCCCGATTGCGTCAACACCGAGGTATTCGTCCCCCAGGAGCGGACCGAGGAGTGGGCGCGCTTCAAGCGGTCGTGGAATATCCCCACCGAGCGGATCATGGTCGTCTATTTGGGGCTCTTGGCCGAGTACCAGGGCATTGGCCATCTGTTGCGTGCCGCCCAGATGATCTGTAGGCAGCGCGACGACGTGCACTTTTTGCTGGGTGGCTACCCCAACATCGAGTACTACCGCAGGCTGGCCCAAGAGCTCGGCATTGCCGATCATATATCCTTCACGGGCCAGGTGGCCTACGAGCAAGCCCCGCGGGTTCTGTCTCTGGGCGATATCGCGGTCTCGCCCAAACTCTCCAAGACCGAGGGCGCGGGCAAGTTGCTGAATTACATGGCCATGGCGCTGCCGACGGTGGCGTTCGACACGCAGGTCAGCCGCGAGTATCTGGGCGCCCATGGCGTCTATGCCAAGCGAGGCGACAGCGACGACCTGGCCCGGTGTCTGCTCCAGCTTGCAGGCAACCGGGCGCATGCCGAGAGCCTGGGCCTGGCGCTGCGACGACGCGCTGAGGCGCTCTATTCCTGGGAGGCTGCGGCCGATACGATCGTCGAGCTTTACACAGATCTTCTGGCTCACACGCCGCGGGGTGCGCGCCGCGCACCTCAGGAGCGTAGCAGCGCCCCTGACCGCGCAGGACGCCCTCTCGAATAAGACCCCATCAGCCAGCGAGGGGCGCTGGTCCGCAGCCCTCTCGGACGCGATGGCGCGGAAAAGGAGCATCCAGGCCCTGGGGCCTGGATGCTCCGGTCTCTCTCTGTGTCATCTCAGGCGTGCGGCGCCTGCCTCAGGATGCGACCTTCTGGGGCGCGATCTCCTCATGGTACCAGGCGATCATCTCACGAGTCATCTCGCGGATGGGCAGCTCATACGGGCAACGCGCCTCACATTCGCCGCAGTCAATACAAGTTTCGGCGGTCGCGATCAGATCCCGACCCCAGGCCCCATGCAGGCGTTCCGGGGGCATGCGCCGTGCAAAGCTGCGCAGGCGCAGCACGCTCGAGATGCGGATCTCCTGCGGGCAGGGCTGACAATAGTCGCAGCTCCGGCAAAAGCGCTTGCCCAGCTCCGCCTGCAAGCGTTGGATCTCTGCCCATTCCGCTGGCGAGATCTCCGCTGGCCCCTCCATCACTGCGACGATCTCGTCAATCTCAGCGTGGCTCTGAATGCCCACCAGCGGCAGAACGGTGGGGAATTGGCGCAGCCACTGGAAGGCCAGCTTGACATCCTCGAGCATGCCGCCCCCGATTGGCTTCATGGCGATGAATCCCACATCGTTCCGACGACAGAGTGGCACGAGCTCGTCCGCCGGCTCGGAGGTGATAAAGTTGAACGGGAACATCAACGTCTCAAAGAGCCCGCTGGCAGCCAGCTTGAGGGCCATATCCAGGCTGTGAGACGTCGCCCCGATGTGGCCGATGCGCCCAGCGGCCACGGCTTCCCGCGCCACATCCAGCGGCCCTCCAGGCGCGGTGATCTGCGCGAACTGCTCCTCCGTGCTGATGTTGTGGAACTGATAGATGTCGATATAGTCTACTTGCAGGCGCTCAAAGCTGGCCTCCATCTCGCCCCGAAAGGCGTCGCCGCTCAGCGCGTGGCTCTTGGTGGCCAGGATCAATCCCTCGCGCCGGCCCGAGATGGCCTTGCCAATGCGTTCCTCGCTGGTGGTATAGCCGTGGGCCGTGTCGATGAAGGTGATCCCCAAGTCCAGGCAATGCTGAACCACACGGATGGCCTCCGCCTCGGTCAGGCGCTGGATGGGGATGCCCCCGAACCCAAGGGCCGATATGGTCAGACCGGTCTTGCCAAGCCTCATCTGTTGCATCAGAATCCTAACTCCTCTCCATGATGTTGCCAGATGTCCCGTGTGCTACAGAAGCAGGGCTTCTGGCATCTCAGTGCGGCCTGAAACCGAGAACCAGGCCGATCCGCCTCGCCGATCGCTCAGGGCTGCAGGATGATCTTGACGCCCTGGCGCGACTCAAACAGCTCAAAGCCGCGCTCCCAGTCATCCAGAGGCAGAATGTGGCTGATGATCGGGCGGGTGGCCACTTGACCGCTCGCCAAGAGGGTCATGGCTCGCTCCCAC
The DNA here is from genome assembly GCA_016928125.1 of Anaerolineae bacterium. Next base: position 2,795 of record JAFGLK010000455.1, on the reverse strand, counting down.
GCCGTGCGTCGCTGGCCCACACCACCGGTGATCCGCAGTCCCTTGTAGGCAACGGTGGCCATGTCGATCTCGAACGGCTTGCCGGCCAGGCCGATCTGCGTGTAGCGGCCCAGGCGCCGCAGCACCTGAAAGCCCGTCCGCGCCGCCGCCGGGGCGCCTGAGCATTCCAGATAGACATCGGCGCCCTCGCCGGCGCCGTGCGCCGCCAGCACCTGAATAAGGTCGCTCTGGGTCGCGTCGACGGCGGCCTCGGCGCCTAACGCTTCGGCCAGCTTGAGCCGCTCCTCATCCCCCCGAGCGCCCGTCACGATCACCCGGCCGCCTGAGGCTTTGGCCGTCTGAAGGGCAAGCAGGCCGATGGTGCCCGGCCCGGCCACGACCACCGTATCTCCCGGTGTGATGCACGTCTGCTCCAGCGTGGAATGCACCACACAGGCCAGCGGCTCCATCGCCGCCGCGCTCAGTAGATCGATGCCATCGGGCAGAGCGTACACGCGCCGCGCCGGCATGGTGACATAGCGCGCAAAGCAGCCATCGAATACATAGCCAAAGGTCTGCTTCTGCGCGCAGAGGTTATAGTAACCTGCCTTGCAGGCCGCACACGTCCCGCATGTCTCGATCGCGGTCTCGCCGACGACGGCCTGACCCACCGCGAAGCCCTCTACCCCTTCACCCAGGGCCACGATTCGCCCCGAGAATTCGTGTCCCATGACCACAGGCGGCCTCAGGATGAATTGGATATCCCAGTTGCGGATGTGAATGTCCGATCCGCAGATGCCTGCGTAGGCCACCTCGATCAGCACTTGGCCCGGCCCCGGCGTGGGATCCGGCACATCGCGCAGACCCACATGGCCCGGGCCCTCGGCGTACTTGAGCAATGCTTGCACGAAAAAACCTCCCGAAATCTAGAGGGCAGACGCGGTACCCATCCCCACGGAGGGGGCGTCTCTCAGCCGGGCTCGAGTCTAGCGGTCAAACGAGTCCAGATTGCCGCCACCCGCGCTTGAAGCGGAAGAGGTCCCATCGGCCGAGTGGCCCAGGTTCTCGGCGTGGAACACGCCATAGGCCAGCGGCTTGCGATTCGGCCAGGTGAACAAAGGCTCCAGATCGCGCAGGATATCGTCCAGCGAGCGATGATCCTGTTCATCCATCTGGTTGGGCGGCGCATTGCGCGAGCGGGCGCTGTCGATCACACCCCGGCGGCGCAGCACTTCCTTGTAGATGGCGCCACGGCAGACCGTTTCAATGGCATAGAGCGGCGAAAGCAGGCCGTAGATGCGCTTGGCCTCGGGCCAGTCACCGGCCTCCAAGGCATCCCAATAGGAAACCATTACGTCGGTCACGTGGCAGCCGGGCATCTGGCCGATGACGCCGCGCGGATACTCGAGCAGCATGTAGCGCCCTCCGGCCCCGCCGAACACGCCCTTGAGGTTGGGCAGGCCTAGCTCCATCAGCGCCGTGAGTTTGTGATGGACCGGCATGGTCTCCTCTTTGACGTACTCGACGTGCTCCACCTCGGCCAGAATGCGCTTTAGCGTGCCAACCGACATGTCGGTGCCCACGGTGTGATTCTGAACGCAGAGGGGAATGTCGACCACATCGGCTATGGCCCGAAAGTAGGCCACCAACGAGCCCGGATCGCCGATCTTGTTCACATAAGGCGCCATGGCAATGACCGAATCGGCTCCTACCTCGTTGGCGCGCCGAGCAAACATGGCCGCGTGTTCAGCCGAAACGCCCTGCACGCCCAGCATCACGGGCGCGCGCCCGGCCACGGTCTCCACGACGATCTCAGAGCCCGCCAGGCGCTCGGCATCGCTCAGCACCGAGAACTGGCTCGCGTTCACAGGCCAGACAATGCCGTGCGCACCGCACTCGACGCAAAAGTCAACGACGCGACGCAACCCCGCCCAGTCCACCTGCCACTGCGCGTCAAAAGGAGTGGCCGGGATGGTGAAGATGCCTCTGAATGCCGCTGCCATGCTCTATTCCTCCTGGTATGTCCTGAGTGTGCTGTGGCGCCGACGCCGCAACGGCCTGGAAGGGAGGATCGAAGGCGTTCGACGCATTTCGTCGGGCCCTCGATCCCAAGCAAGTAGAGCGTTCTCTCCAGAAATGTCGCTTGACGGATGCTACTGGATCTCGCCCAGCGGGGGCAGATCGTACAGAGTCAGTGGCCCGGGGCGCGAACGGCCAAAGCGCTCTGCCACCGCCTCGTTCCCGGGAAAGGACAGCATCTCGTCGACCGTTCGCTCGGCCTGCTCCAACGAGCGCGTGCGATGCTCGTCCAGCAGGCAGCTCACCAACAGATCGCGGTCGCCCGTTCGGTAGGCCAGCAGCTCTTTCTCGGCCTTGAGGATGCGCGGGAGCAGCACCATGTGCATCAGCTTCTCGGGCAGTTGGCCTATCTGCAACAGCTTGATGCCCGAGCCATCGACGTAAGCCTTGCCCTCGATCACCACGTCATCAGCGACGCTCTCCAGCGCCCCTTGGTTGGGCACGTTCACCTGCAGGATGCGCGGACTGTCGTTCGCGAGGCTATCCATCACCGCCATGTGAAGCTCATGCGGATCGCCCGGCGGATAGACCTCGGTGACCTTGATCGACTCGTCTAGAGCCGTATCGCGAATCTTGGCCACCCGTGCCTCAAGCTGCCGCAGATACTGCGACCAGCCGACGTTGCTGTCAAAGCCGCCCAGCCAGCCATACCAACGACGCTCTGTGTCCAGATCGTTGTGATAGTACCACTCGCTGAAGGTACGCGAGGCATCCCCGACGGGCATCAGGCCCACACG
>JAFGLK010000062.1 GCA_016928125.1 Anaerolineae bacterium | reverse complement strand
TCATCAGCGCGCCATCCTCTGGGGCGATCAGATCAGGTCTCCTCTCACAGCCTATGGCTGCTCTGTGCCGATCCCTGCGTCACCGTGCAGCATCAAGATCAGGAGGGCAGGTATGTGGCCCAGTTGGAGGGACGTTTCAGCTTGAGTGTGGCCGACGACGATCGCTTCCGCCTCAGGCTGATGAGAAATGGGTGCAGGTCCCCAAAAACCACAAGCCCGCCGGTGAGCGGCGCAAATGGAAGTATGTCTACTTGGCTTTTGAAAAGGTCTATCGATTCACGCCCTTCTCCCAGGATGCCCAGCTTCGCATCCGTGGCCAGTCGCCCCTTCAGTTGGCGGGCTATCCGGTCCACGAGCTGCCTATGGCTGTCCTCTGCGCCGGCTGGGCCCTGGCCCCGCCTACTTCCCTATCCCTCGAGAGTGTCCCCAATGCGTGACGCTCCCCCTAAGTCGGCGTGCACACGGCCCCAGATCGTGGTATAATGAGTGCAGAGGCACTGCCCGCTGCTGGAGACTGGCATTGCGCTCCTGCGTTGTTGTCGACCCCAATGCTCCGACGGGCCTTGCTTTGCTTGCAGCAGATTGCTGACAGCAGGTTGTTGCCGGCAGGGGAGCGGGATGACAGCAACAGGAGGAGCAGTCTATGGCAGATCTGAGTTCGCAGAGCCAGAATGTCGATGTAGAGCACATGCAGAATCTTGTGCAGTGTCCCAAGTGCGGACACTCGAACGCTGAGGGTACCCGCTACTGCGACAATTGTGGGACCGGGCTGGCCGGCGTTGCGTCGCAACAGGCTCGACAGACGGAGGCCAGAAAGAGCGGGCTGTTCGCAAGACTGCGCGGAAGACGCAGCTAGACGGAACACACTTTGCAGGGAATGGTCATAAAGAAGCCACAGATCGGCGAGACGATTCCCGCTCCCCCAGTGCTATGTCTGTGTCCGAATGAGCCCAGCTAGAGCGGGTCCAGTGGATAGATGGGTCTCTTGATCCGCCGAAAGGTGAATTGCTCGAGATTGCTCGAGGAGTACCCGGGCGTGTCGCTCTGAATGTAGGTGCGTGCTACAGGCGGCTTGTAGGCCTCGCGAAAGGCCAAGCCGCCTTTGCATACGCTCATCGCATAGTCCTCCGGATAGATGCCCACCGACTTGGCGTGCATGATGTTGTTGGGTGAGTAGCGGTAGGATGAGGCCAGGATCGTGATCCCGCGCCAGTCGATGCGCGCCGTTAGCCCCATGTTTGATTCTACGCCTGCCGAGTAGCCGCCCCAAGCCCGATTGAGGTAGACGCCATCTGTGATGGCTCGCACGACCCCCGTGATCTCCACCGGGGGACCGTAGATGGGATCTGACTTGCCGCCCACGCTCAGGTGAACCGTGGCCCCCACGCCGGCTCGGGCGGCGGTGCGCGCCGCCTCCGCATCCACCAGGTGCACAAATGCGCTGGTCACATTCTGGCGCAGGATCTCGTGCAGCAGGGCGGTGCCATCGCCGGGTGTGCCGCCCCCGATATTGTCGCCGCTATCGGCGATGGCCGTAGGGGGCCGTTCACAGACCTTGGCTAGGGCCACGCTCTCGCGGGCATCGGGCAGATCGACGAAAAAGCCGTGGCGGTGATCAAGTAGCGACTGTGCCAACTCCTCTGCTAACCGCTGAGCCAGCGCCGGATCGCCGTTCACTGTGACGGCCGCCCCAACCCCGCCATGGGGTACGTCCTGTTGCATGAATCCATGCACCGGGCAAGCCGCCAAGACGCCTTCGATAGTCGCCTCCATCTCGCGGGCGCGATCCATGATGCGTTTCATCGGCTGATCGTGAGGCAGCACATTGTGAGGCGGGCCGATCAGCAACGGCCGTTTGGCCACGGCCAGCGTGGGATGCGCGCGACCGCTCAACGTCGCCAGCAAGAGCCCTGCGGCCTCTTGGCCGCGCTCGGCCATGTCCAAGTGCGGGTAGGTGCGATAGACCGTGACAGCATCCGCGTGCTCGGCCAACTCGGGCGTGAGGGTGGCATGAAGGTCCAACGTGCATACGATGGGCACCCGGGGCCCCACCGTCTCGCGTAGGCGTCTGAGAAGATACCCCTCGCCATCTGGGACATCCTCGCTCACCATCGCGCCGTGCAACGCCAGAAGTACTCCGTCCACTGGGTACCGCTGCAGCGTGTCGAGCCAGTCTGATAGCACGATCTGTAGCGACTCTGCCGTTACCATACCCCCGGGAGTCGCCTCGGCATACATGGCCGGCAGCAGGGCGATATCGCGCTCGCTCGCAAGCCTCTGGATAAAGCCCCCCAGCTCTGTATTCGTCTCCCGCCTGCGCGCGATCAGTTCCTGGCCTCGCAGCATACCCCGTTCAAAGTCGGCCCAAGTCGTCGGGAGCGGATTGAACGTATTGGTCTCATGACTCATGCCGCCGATCAAGACGCGCCTCTTGGCCATGCTCGCCCCCTTCGCTCGCATGAGCACCCGGTTTCCAGGTCTCGATTCTACTTGGGTACAGGCAGCCTGTCACCTTCTGTCGCATGGGCGCCCCTTCTCACACCTGACTGGCTGGCCAGGTGCAGGGCTCGACGCTCGTCCGGCCGCAACTCCCGCCGCCTGTCCGGTGTGTCGGGCGCAGACTCCTCCTATGATGATCTGTAGAGCGGGATAGGGGTTGTGTCCACCCAAGTAAGACGGCCCGGCGGATGGAGTCCGGGCCTCGACTGGCGAAATCTTGCGCAGATCAAAGGAGCCCGAGATGCTCAGGAAATGGCTGGCTATCATCGCAGTGTTGGGGGCGATAGGCGCTGCAGTCTACTTTGGTTTCTCGCGTTACGTCGTGAATGCCTCCTCGCTAGAGGAACAGGAGCCCATCGTTGAACTGAGCATTGTGTCTGCCAGGATGACCGACTGACCAGTCCAGCAAGGTGCAACGCAAAGGGTAGGAATGCGTAGAGCAACTGGGATATTAGGACAGGAGCATAACGATGCGACGTGGTGAGCTTTTCTGGGGCGCCCTGCTGGTAATCGTGGGTGGGCTCTTGCTTCTGGATCGATTTCTCGGCTTTGGATTCTGGCGTGCGTTAGGCCCCTTACTGCTGATCTCTTTGGGATTGTGGCTGGTATGGGCGTCCACTCGCAAGCGTGAGCCACTCGAGGTCGAGGAAGTCACGTTACCTCTCGATGATACTGAACGGGTCCAGTTGCGCCTCAGACATGGCCTGGGCGAGTTGGTGCTTGGTGCAGGGGAGGATCCTAACGCCTTGTTGAGCGGCCGTTTTGTGGGAGGCGTCACGCATCGCGAGCGCCGATCTCAGGAGACATTGCGCGTGACCCTGGAGCCGAAGCAGCAGCTCTTTTCCTCGGGATTCCATTCGTTGTGTCTTGGGCCGCGCCCGGATAAGGGGCTGAACTGGGAGCTACGGCTCAATAGAGCGGTTGCGGTCTACATCGAGGCGGAGGGCGGGCTGAGCAGCAGTCGCTATGATCTCTCCGCTCTTGATGTCAAGTCGTTTCATCTCAGGGGCGGGCTTGCCTCCACCGAGCTGACGCTGCCGGCCCGAGCAGTCCATACCCAGGTGCGAATTGAGTCTGGCATGGGCTCGGTCGGGATCCGCGTGCCTGAGGGTGTCGCGGCGCGGATTCATACGCGCGGCGGGTTGGCCACCAGTGACATTGACACCCGTCGCTTTCCGCAGGTCGGGGATGGCTACCTTTCACCCGGCTATGATGCTGCCGAGCATCGCGTGGATATTGAGGTCGAGCATGGCCTGGGCTCTGTTTCGATTCGTTAGTGGGCGAAGGCTGATCACGGAATGACGGGAGGCTGAAGGCATGAAGAACAATCGGTTATCGCCACTGGTCTGGGGAGCGATTCTCATCGTCCTGGGAGCGCTCTTTCTGCTCCAGAACTTGGGTATCTTGGGCTCACTGCTCAGCTTTGTATGGGTGCTCATCTTTGCGGCAGCCGGCGCTGCATTCCTCTACGTGTTTGTGTCCGAGCAGCAGCGGTGGTGGGCGGCGATCCCTGGCTTTTCCCTTCTGGGTCTGGCTTTTCTGATCGGTGTCGAGTCGGCCTTTCCTCGACTGGGTGATCTGGTCGGCGCGCCGGTGTTCCTCGGCGCCATCAGCCTCAGCTTCTGGGCCGTGTATCTGCGAGAGCGACGATTCTGGTGGGCGATCATCCCAGGAGGCGTCATGGCCTCCGTCGCGGCTTTGGTGTTTGTGGAGGGGCTTAACCCTCCTTTCGATGTGGGCGGGATCATCCTTTTGGGCATCGGCCTGACCTTTGCCCTGGTGGGCACAGTCAAGACAGAACATGGACATATGCGCTGGGCCTGGATTCCAGCCGGGGTGATGGCGATTCTTGGGATTCTGATCCTGGGCGAGTCTGTGGCGGCTCTGCGCTATCTCTGGCCTGTGGTCCTGATCGGGGCGGGCGCCTTGTTCGTGATTCGAGGCTGGGGACGGGCCGGGTCGGCGGGGCAGGCCGAGGATTCGGGTTCGCCCACCAGCAAGCCAGACACGAGGAAACTGGATTCCCCCTGGAAGGATGATCAACCGGGCGTCTAGACTGAGATCAAGCTGATATCGAAACGACCTCTCACGGCAGGCCGTGTGCATTCCAGAGCGGCCCGAGTCCAGAGTGTGTAGTCGTGCCCCCGCCGGTGATGTCCGGCGGGGGTTCTTTTTGTCGCAGCGATCCGATAGATGATCGGCGCTTGACGACGGCTCGTCACACCGTCATAATGTGACTGGAGCGGATTCGCGTCTGCGCCACGAGTTGGCGTCTGCGCCACGAGGAAAACGTGCGGCGATGGTGACCTTATTGTCTGAAGGGGGAGTCATGCCAAAGAAGCTGATCGGCATCCTGACAGCCGGCGGAGATTGTCCGGGGTTGAATGCTGCCATCCGTGCGGTGGGCAAGGCGGCCTATGGCAACGGCATGGAGGTGATCGGCTTTCTGGATGGCTTTCGCGGTCTGGTCGAGAACCGTACCATGCGTCTGGACCCGACGGTGCTCTCCGGCATCCTCACCTCGGGAGGCACGCTGTTGGGCACGAGCCGGGACAAACCCCATCGCATGCCTGTGGGCGGCAAGGGCGTGATGGATATGACCCCTGTGGCGGTGGACAACTATCGACGCTTGCACCTGGACGTGCTGGTGTGCCTGGGGGGCAACGGCACACAAAAGAACGCCTACCGCCTCATGCAAGAGGGCCTCAATATCGTGACCCTGCCCAAAACGATCGACAATGATGTGGCCAAAACCGAGGTCACCTTTGGCTTTGATACAGCTTTGGCGATCGCGACGGATGCGGTGGATCGTCTTCACACGACAGCGGATAGCCATCATCGCGTCATCCTGCTGGAGTTGATGGGCCATTCGGCTGGCTGGCTTGCCTTGGGCGCAGGCATCGCGGGAGGGGCCGATGTGATCCTGATCCCCGAGATTCCGTACCAGATCGACATCGTGATCGAGGCCCTCATCAACCGCTATCGCAGCGGCAAGCGCTTTAGCATTGTGGCGGTGGCGGAGGGGGCGCGGGCTGTCGAGATGCCCGCCAGCACAGGGGATGAGGATGAGGAGCCCATGGGAAGCGAGGTGCTGGCCGAGGGCAGCGCCACGCAATGGCTCGCCCAGCAGATCGAGGAACGCAGTCATCTGGAAACGCGGGCGACCGTGCTGGGCCATGTGCAGCGTGGCGGCACTCCCACTCCCACCGATCGCCTGCTTGCCACGCGCCTGGGCACCAAGGCCGCCCAACTGATCGCCGATGACATCTACAACGTCATGGTGGCGGTCAAACGGAACGATTGTGTGCCGGTCAAGCTGAAAGGGGTCGCTGGCAAGCTCAGAAACGTGCCGTTGGACCACCCCTGGATCCAGAGCGCTCGCCAGGTCGGCACCTGCCTTGGGGATGGCGTTTCGATCTGACGTGCGATGTCCCCGGTGGCCGGCGCGCCGGCCACCGGTGGAGATTCGATCAGCTAGATCGTCGTTTCCTCTTTGGCTTGTTGACGATCCGTGGCGGTTTCCTTCTCCCAGTCCACATCCTCGATGCCCTCGAGGATATGGGTCTTGCGCCACTCCTCAAAGTCGGCCACGATCTCGTCGGTCCAGCGGGTATCCATCTGGCTCGAGTTGTAGATCCCCTCGCGCAGGCGCGAGTGGCTGAACATCTCGCGCAGGTGCGTGCGGGTGGAGTGCTCCACCACCTCCTCCGCCAGATGGGGCGGGATGAAGATCACGCCCGTGTAGGTGCCCAGGACGACATCGCCGGGCATGCAGGTGGCATTTCCGATGCGGCAGGGCACGTTCAGGCCTACCAGGGTGACATCTCGGATCGCGGTGGGATCCATGCCCTTGCAGAAGGTGCAAAAGTTCGGGATCTCCAGGATCTGCTGGGCGTCGCGAATGCCGCCATAGATCACCTGGCCCGCCTGGGTGCGGGTGGCGATGGCCGTGGAAAGATTGGCGCCAGAGTAGGTACCGTGCACCACTTTGCCGAACAGATCGATCACCGGCACGTCATCCTTTTGGAGCGTCTCGATCACCCAAGAGTTCATCGCACCGATGCGCGCTTCCTCATTGTGACCATAGTCCATCAGGTAATCGTGCAGGTCGGGCCGATGCGGCACAAATACGGCCGTCACCGCGCGCCCCACGAGAATTCGATCAGGGTGCAAGTTGACCCAGTTCCCCTCGAACTGCCGGTCGTACCCATTCGAGCGCAGCACGCCCCAGGCCTCCTCAGTGATCACTTGCAGCTTGCGCAACTTGGCCAAGGTTGAGTCGGGCACGCGCGGGCGGCCGTCCGGAAAGCGATCGCCCTTCCAGAGCGGGGTGAGCTGAACGATGTCGTCGCGGTTGTCGAATTTCACGAGATGCTCTCCTCAAGGTGTGATGGATTGCAGACCAGGCGAGCCTTGCGCGATCCAAGGTCGCAGCCATGGTCTGACGATGATGGGTGACATTATAGCAGATGCTGGAAGCTTGTCGACTCGATGGGGCGTCGCGCAGCACGCGACTCATGGGGCTCCGCATTACGCTACGCGTTAACGGGGTCGCCATGGGCGGGGTGGGGGCTCATGGCATGATCTGGCGGATCTCCTCGCCGGCAACCGACCAAGCTGGAACCATGCGCCAACGGGCTAGATCCGAGCTGCTGAGCCCGACGGCCGCCAGGCGGTCCCACCAGACCTCCTGCCCCGGCGATAGGCCCACGACGAACACACGCCCGCCCTGGGCCTGGGTCTGGGTGATGAGCTCATCCAGTTCGGACCAGACCTGGCTGCGATCGTCTGGGGCACGGCGCAAGATGTGATATAGCGAGACGGTGCGGCGCCGGGCAAAGTAGGGGAGGTAGACCACAAGCCGGTCAGCGCCGCTTGTGATCATCACATCTCGAGGGCTGGTATAGCTCGCGACCGTCTGGGCGACCCAATAGGGGCGGTTTGTCCTCAGGCGCGTGCTGGGAAGCGCAGTGGTCGCGCCGTTGATCAGCATCAGCGCCAGTGCGCTCACGGCCAGGTATCTCATCTCGCGCTTGCACGGTGCGTTTGGCTCTCCGGTCGGAGTGGCCAACGCCAGCCCCATGAACAACCACCACGGCACCAGCAGCGGCGCCCAGAACTGCACGTCGCCCGGCGCCCAGTAGAGCGCGAACAGGCCATAGCACACACCCCAGCAGAGCAGCACGCGCGTCCACCCGGGCCTCTGGCGCAAGGCGGCGCGTCGGCGCATGATGGCCAATGCACCGAGGGCAACGCCCAGCAGTGTGGCGCCATAGGTTGCGACGAACAGGCCGCGTTCGAGGGCGCCTGCCTGCCCAAGATACTGCTGGGTGCGCGCCTCGGGCCCCAGGCCCGGATAGCCTACCAGCGCCTTGAGCCAACCATAGCCGCCCGAAGCCAGGCTGCGCAAGGAGGGGCGACCATAGAGGCCGCCTCGCGCCCGCGCAAGAGACCAGCCCAACACCGCGCGCCAGCCCCTCAGCTCATACACCTCGCTTCCCACCAAGAGATAGAGGGGGATCGTGATGAGAAGCACGACCAGGCCCACGAGGGCCATGCCCTTGAGGCGCTCGCGCCAGCTTGTCTCCAGCGTCGCGTAGCGCGCCCAGGCGCCCAGCACGAGGAACACCCCGCTCTGATAGGTCAGAACCGAGACCCCGATGACGAGGCCGAGGATCAGCATGGTGGACGGGCGCGCCAAGAGATCGTCGCGCGTGGCGATCAGCAGCCACAGGGCGATCAGGCTCAGCAGAAGAGACAGCGTGACCACCTCGGCGTCGGTGCTGTAGGCCCACATTCCGCGCGATGCGCCGAATCCCAGCGCGAGCCAGCCGGCCAGCCTGCGCTGGCCCGTCATGTGCCGGGCCAGGCCATAGAAGCAGCCCACGCACCCGGCCCCAGCCAGGATGCTGAAGGCTTGGAGCGGCAAGAGCGCGCCCCCACGCCAGCCGAAGAGCTCCCACATCCATGCAAAGGCCGCGCCGACCAAAGGGTAGAGAAGATGATTGGCGGGCATCAGGTTCCCCAGGCCACCCGTCTCGGTGAGCAGGGCGAACTGGATCGCGTCGCCCGAATAGTGGCGGGAGCGGGTCCCCAGATAGAGCAGTGCAGCCATGGCCGCGACCAGAGTGGATTCGACTAGCAGTCTCAAACGGGGTGAGCGTCCCATCGTCTGTTTGACTCGCTCTCCATCGCGCCCCATCCCGAGCGCGGCCGGCCAGCTTGCCTTTCGGGCATGTCTACGCTACTATAGCCCACAACAGCCGGCCGCTGCAAGAGGATCGGGGGCCATGCCCAGCCTCAGGCCAGTAAGGTCCCCATTGTAGAGGGGCACTCTGGCTACGCCCTGCACACTACTCACTCGATCCCCAACACGGTGGAACACGAGACGTATCGCTATTTCGTGGAGCGGGGCCTGCTGTTGGGCGCTTACGACGAGGCCTGTACATAGGCCCACCGCGGCCACCGACCGAATCGCGGATCACGCGTCATCGACTCGACCTGGGTGCGTCTGGCATACATAGAAGGGAGGCTAAGTTGGCAGACAAGATCACGCCCCGTCTGGAGGACTACTCGCGTTGGTATCTCGACGTCATTCGCGAGGCCGAGTTGGCCGAGAACTCGCCCGTGCGCGGCTGCATGGTCATTCGGCCCTACGGCTATGAGCTCTGGGAGCGGGTGCGCGAGGGCCTGGACCGCCGCTTCAAGGCGACGGGCCACCAGAACGCCTATTTCCCGCTCTTTATCCCCATGAGCTTTCTGCAAAGAGAGGCCCAGCACGTGGAGGGTTTTGCGCCCGAGCTGGCGGTCGTGACCATCGGCGGGGGCAAAGAGTTGGAGGAGCCTCTGGTGGTGCGCCCCACCTCTGAGACGATCTTTGGCCACATGTACTCGCGCTGGGTGCAGTCCTATCGCGATCTGCCGCTGTTGATCAACCAGTGGGCCAACGTGGTGCGCTGGGAGATGCGCACGCGGCCTTTCCTGCGCACCATGGAGTTCCTCTGGCAGGAAGGCCATACCGCCCACGCCAGCGCGGGCGAGGCCGTGGAAGAGACCCTGCGCATGCTCGATGTCTACGCCGACTTTGCCATCAACGACGCAGCCATACCGGTGATCAAGGGGCGCAAGAGTGAGAAAGAGAAATTCGCCGGCGCGGTGGACAGCTATGCCATCGAAGCCATGATGGGTAATGGCTGGGCGTTGCAGGCGGGCACGAGTCACTATCTCGGCGATAATTTCGCTCAAGCGTTTGATATCAAGTACCTGGACGAGAACAACGAGATCCGATACTGTCACACGACGAGCTGGGGCGTGAGCACACGCATGGTGGGCGGCATCATCATGGTGCATGGCGACGACCAGGGCCTGCGTCTGCCGCCCCGTCTGGCGCCCATTCAGGTAGTGATCGTGCCCATCTGGCGCAAGCCGGACGAGCGCGAGGAGGTGATGGCCTTCGTCGAGCGGGTGCGCGTGGCTCTCATCGATGCGGGCCTGCGGGTCAAGGTGGACGCTCGCGAGGATCAGACGCCGGGATACAAGTTCAACGACTGGGAGATGCGCGGCGTGCCTTTGCGGGTCGAGATCGGCCCGCGCGATGTGAAGCAGAGCGCCGTCGTGTTGGCTCGTCGAGACGTGCCGGGCCGTGAGGGCAAGGAATTTGGGGTGCCAGTGGGCGAGGTGGTCAAGCGCGTGCGTGATCGGCTGGACGACATCCAGGTGGGCTTGCTCGAGCAGGCCACGGCCTATCGCGAGGCCAACACCCATTATGCGGGGAGCTATCAGGCCTTCAAGGAGCTGCTGGACGAAAGGGGCGGCTTTTTGCGTGTGCATTGGGCGGGCAGCACCGAAGATGAGAATCGCATCCAGGAGGAGACCCGCGCCACCCTGCGTTGTCTGCCTCTCGATGCGCCCGAGGGCGAGGGCGTCTGCTTTTACACCGGTCAGCGCACGAATCAGATCGCCATCTTTGCGCGTGCGTACTAGGCACGCCGCGCGTCCTGCACTCCATATGTTCATCAGCGCCCGCCCATAGAGCCCGACCGCGAGGAGGAACAGCATGTCTCTCACGCCTGAGTGGCGCCAGCGAATCGACCATTGGCGCAACGAGATGCCGCGCCAATTCTACCGGCCTTTGGGCGCCGTGGCCTTTGAGGGCCTGGTAACGGATGAGCAACTCACCCTACCCGAGGTCGCTGAGGGGACCTTTGTTCTCACGCCCCCGGGCACCCCCTGGGGCGGCAAGTGGGAGTATGGCTGGTTCAGAGGGCAGGTGATCCTCCCCGGCGAGGCCGGCGACCAGCTCATCGTGCTGCGTGTCGATCTGGGCGGCGAGAGTGCGGTCTATGTCAATGGCATGGCGGCTGGAGCTGTGGATCGTCAGCATCGCGAGATCACCCTCACCGAGTCGGGCGAGCCCGGGGCGCGCTACGACTTGCTGATCGAGGCCTACGCCGGCCATGGTCCACGCGTCTCGACCGTGGGCCCCGTGCCGCTTGACCGGGAATCGGTGCCCGAGCCTCCGCCGCAGCAGGCTGTGGTGGGCGAGAGCAGCTATGGCATCTGGGAGGAGTCGGTCTATCAACTCTGGCTGGATGTGGAGACGCTCTTTCAGATTCGGGAGCACATCGATCCCGAGTCGCTGCGCGTGGCCGAGATTGATCGCGGCCTGCGCGAGATGACCTTCATCGTCGATTTCGAGCTTCCCCATGACGAGATGCTAACCACGGTGGCCGCCGCGCGCGAGCGCCTGGCGCCCCTCCTCGCCTGTGTGAATGGCTCCACCATGCCCACCATGTACGCCTTTGGCCACGCTCACATCGACGTGGCCTGGCTCTGGCCTCTGGCCGAGACTGAGCGCAAGTGCGTGCGTACCTTTGCGACCCAATTGGCCCTTCTCGATCGTTACCCCGAATATCGCTTCCTGCAAAGCCAGGCTCATCTCTACTGGATGATGCAACGCCGCGATCCGGAGCTCTATGGGCGCATCCAGGAGGCCG
>JAFGLK010000454.1 GCA_016928125.1 Anaerolineae bacterium | reverse complement strand
TTGTGGAGCTGTGCTCGGCTGGCAGACGTCATCTCCGCAGACGCATCTCGGACCCGGCTTTCCCGCTGCCCATCGCCATCACTGGTAAGCATATCCAGGTAGGCATGTCCATTGGAGCACCGGGCGCCGCGCCGGTCGAGCCCCATCCCCGCTCTCATGGGAAGCTCGGTGACCTCCATCCGCGCCCCAGCAGTGCCGGCTGTCATCGCCATCCGTCGATCATCCGCCCGAGGACGTCATACGGGCTTCAGCCGAGACTTGACAAGGCGCCCTATCTGGTGTATATTCCTTCTCAAGATTGAATAGCTTACAAGTAATCCGTTCTCACATACGGTCAAGGTCTTGATAGTGGACACAGAGCAGCGAGTCGACGAGGTGATGGCCCGCCTCAGGGAACAAGGGTATCGGATGACGCCGCAGCGCGTGGCCATCGTCAGCGCGATGGTCCGTAGCGAGCACCATCCCAATGCCGAACAGGTGTATGCCGAGGTCCGCGAGCTGTTCCCGATGATCAGCTTGGCCACCATCTACAACACGATCGGCGTACTCAAGGACATAGGTGAGGTGGCTGAGCTGCCGGTCTCTGGCGAGGGCGTGCGTTTTGATGCGCGCCGGCCCGATCCGCATCCGCACCTGATCTGCTCTCGCTGTGGCGATGTGATCGATATCAAGGTCGAGAACATTGAGCAGTTGGTTCGTCAGGTATCGGAAAGCACGGGTTACGAGATCGTGGGGCATCCCCTCCAGCTCTGGGGGCTTTGCCCTCGCTGCAGAGCTGAATCATAGGCAACCGATTCCGGAAACGCGATGGGAGGTGTGACGGTGCTACCCAGCAAGGTTGAGCAGGAGGCGAACGCCAGCCTCATCGTCGAGCAGCTCAAGATGGCCGGGGAAAGAGGGCAGGCCCTGCTGATGGTGGATCGCGCGCTTGGCCAACGCTAGAGCCAAGAGCGGCCCGCGATACCGGGGCTGCTCTTGACAAAGGGCTCCAGGAAGGTTGCCCGTACATTTATCGTTAGCTGTTGATAGCAAGCCTCATGGCGCGGGTGGCCTACCCCGGAGATGCGAGGCCCACGATGCAGTGGGCCTCGTTTTTTTGCGCGCGTGCCACTGGACAACCGCGGCAGGTCAGTATATGCTGTCAGTGCAGACTTGCAGCCGGGCTCTCCCCGAGAGCTGACGCGCTCATTTGGGGATTGTACCAGCCCAAGTCGTGTTGCCCGGATCGACTCTGGCCAACATCACGCCGAAAGGAATGCGCAGACGTGGATATCGCTGACAAGCTCGCCGGTGTGTTCGCACCCATCTCGACCCCTTTTGCCGAGGACGAATCTCTCGATCTCGCAGCGCTGCGTCACAATCTGGCCTTCTATGCCGAGTCGGGCATCAAGGGCTATGTGGCCCTGGGCTCCAACGGCGAGAATCGCAGCCTTACCGAGGAGGAAAAACTGACCGTCCTGGAGACCATCATCGCCTTCAAAGGGGCGGATCAGATCGTGATCGCGGGAGCGGTCTACGAAGCCCAACGCGACGCGGAGCGCTTTTTCAAGCAGGCGGCTGGCTTTGGCGCCGATTTTGGGCTGCTCCTCCCACCCTCCTACTTCTCAAGTGTGCTCACGGACGATCTGCTCTATCGCTACTATGTCGGCGTCGCGGAAGCCTCGCCGGTGCCGATCCTGCTCTACAATGCGCCCAAGTTCGCCCCCGTGACGCTCTCGCCCGAGCTGGTGGGGCGACTGGCCCACCATCCCAAGATCGTGGGCATCAAGGATAGCGCATCGAGCGGGATCGAGCATTTCATCGCCGCGACCGATCGAAGCTTTCATGTATCCGCCGGATCGATCAGCTTTCTCTTTCCCGCCATGATGGCCGGGGCCGTAGGAGGCGCCGTATCATTGGCCAATTCGTTCCCCAAGATCGCTCTGGAGCTGTACCACCTCGGGCTGGCCAGGGACATCGAGCGCGGCGAGGCCTACCAGGCCTGGGCCAGAAAGGTGAACCGCAGCGTCTCGGGCCAGTATGGCGTGGCGGGGGTGAAGGCCGCCATGAATCTGGCTGGCCTGAAAGGCGGCATACCACGTAGACCGCTCCTGCCGCTCTCGGCCGAGCAGCAGGAGGAAATCAAGACGCTCCTCATCGCAGAGGGCGTACTCTAGAACGGAGGTGTCAACGGTGACAGATATCCTGGCCATGGACGTAGGAACCGAGGGGTTCAAGCTGGGCGTGTTCGGCCCGGACCTCGAGAGGCGCTGCGAAGCTACCCGTCGCTACGAGGTAAACCTCTACGATCAGGGCAAGGCCGACATCGAGACCGGCAAGTGGTGGCAGGCTCTGCGGGAGTGTTGCGCCGAGGTGCAACCCTATCTCGACGCAGTCAGGGTGGTTTCGTTCTCGGTGACGACGCCCGGGCTGCTGCCCATGGCGGAGGATGGCACGGCCCTAGGCCCAGCCATCCTGTTCTTCGATCGCCGCTCGAATGCCCAGGCCGCCGAGATCCGCAGGCGCGTGGGCGACGACAAGTTCCTGCGCGAGACGCTCAATCTGCCGGTGTCGGGCGGATCTTCGCTCTGCTCGATCCTGTGGATCCGCGACAACCAGCCCGAGGTGTGGCGCCAAGCCCACATGTTCGGCCACACCAACACCTACATGGGCAAGCGCTTCACCGGCAACTGGGGCATCGATCCCTCCACCACGTCGATCACCGGTATGTACAACTCGGCGCGCCACGATCTGACCTGGAACACGGACGTGCTGAGCGCCGCAGAGATCCCACTGGCCAAGCTGCCGCCCCTGATGCAGTCTTATGACAAGGTGGGCGACATCAGGCCGGAGGTGGCGAGAGAGCTGGGTCTCTCCACCGAGTGCGAGGTGCTGTGCGGCGGCAACGATGCGGTGCTCGCCGCGCTCTCGGGAGGACTGACCGCGCCCGGCGACATCAACAACATCAATGGCACGTGTGAGATCACCAACGTGTGCGTAGACCGCCCGGTCTACTCGCCCAACTTTAACATCCGCTGTCATGTGATTCCCCAACGCTGGGTGACCTTTTTCGTGCTCAACACCGGCGGCATCGCCATGGAGTGGTTCCATTCGCGCTTCTGCCAGGAGATGAGTGAGCAGGAGTTCTTTACGGAGTACGTGCCCGAGGTGATCCACGGCTTTCTGTCGAGCGACCGGATCGACGCCTGGGATGCCAGCCTGCCTAAGTGGACGCCCTATCTGCAGGGCAGCCGCTACAGCCTGGAGCCCTTGACGGCCGGATTCTCCGGTCTGAGGCTCGAGACGACCCGTGAGGACATGCTGCTGGGCCTCCTGAAAGGCAATGCGCTCTACGAAAAGACCCATCTCGATGAGGTCGCCGGCATGAGCATCGAAATGGGCAACGTGATCATGACCTCGGGTGGGGTGTCCAAGATCAAGCACTTCCTGCCATTGAAGAAGCGCTGGACCGGCAATTTTGAGTTTCGCTACCAGGATCAGTCATCGCTTCTGGGCGCGGCCATGTTGGGGCAATTCTATCTGACAGGCCAGTACGCAGACGCGCTCAAGCCCGCCTAGGCCAGCCACATGGCCTAGGGCAGAGGAAGGAACTCGGTCCATCTGGGGAGCTTCACCCAGGAGCAGATGCGGATCTGCTCCTGGGTCGATTCTATTGGGGCGCATAGCGCCAGCCGCCGCCGATCACGATGACCACGCTCACGGGGTGATGGCTCAGGTGCACCTTGAGCGCGCCGGTGAGCCTCGCTCACGTCGCCCCGCCCTCGGCGATCCTGAGAAGATCACCCATGCCCCTGACCATGCCTCCATCACGCCGGCGCCATCTCCTCCTGCGGGAGCAGATACTGCATGGTCAGGTCAGGATAGACCACCACCTTCGCCCCATTGGGATGCCAGTTCGCCAGACGGGCCAAAACCTCATCCCACGTATGCACCCACTGCTCGTCGTCGGGCGCGCCGAAGAAGGATCGGCTCGCGTATTCGGGATAGGGGGTGAAGAAGAGCATCCGTCGCACCCCTTGGGCAAGCCGGCGCCCTCGCCCGCGGTTTAGATCCCCCAGCGCACATAGCCCGAAATCGCCCTGCAGATAATGCACCACCACGCCATTCGGACAATTCGAGATGGCCACCACGTCTCGCCCCTCGGGTGGGGCGCCATGCCCAATCCCCGGCGCGTAGGATGAGATCATGGCCTCATTGCCCTTGGCGTACCCATTGGTGATCACGATGTCGGCCTGGCTGGCGGGCTCCGTCGCGTACACCGGCCGAGCCATCTGCACCCCCTGGCGCCAGGCCTCAATCACGTCGCCAGTCACCAAACCCACCACCCCACGGCGCATATTCAGGATCGAGTTCACGATAAAGTCGAGCCGAGCCAGACGGCCCGCCTCGGCGATATCCTGCCACCCGGGGTTCTCGGCCGCACCCGAGCGCATCACGGCGCCCTCCTGGCTCAGCCGGGCGCAGAGCGGCCCGTGATGGGCCTTGATGGTGTTGAAGGCGACCACCCCCGGCAAGATGATCTTGGGGCCGCCGCCAAAGCCCATGCTGGGATGGGGCAGCACGGAGCCGATGCCAATGCGCAGGTCGCAGCTCAACACCTCATCGTTTAGCTCAACCGGTGTCCCGCCGCTGGTTGTTCCCACGAGCGTGCAGTGCTGATAGCAGTTGTGGTTGTAGATCGGGAAACGACGCAGGGCCTCCTCCCCCACCTTGCGCCGAAAATCCTCGCGCGAGTGCGCTGCGTGCGTGCCCAGCGCCACGATCATGCGAATCTGCTTGTCGCTCATGCCGCCGGCATGCAGCTCCTCCACCACAAAAGGCCACAGGCGCTCAACCGGCGTGGGGCGCGAGATATCGTCAAAGATGATCACCGCCTCCTTCTTGCCCCGCGCCAGGTCGCGCAGCCGCGGCGTGCCGATCGGGCTGGCAAATGCCTCGCGGATGGCATCATCGTCGAGGGCCGGCAGATCCGCGCCAGGCATGGCGCGCACCTCGACCTCCCACGAGGCGGGCAGCGGCAGT
>JAFGLK010000453.1 GCA_016928125.1 Anaerolineae bacterium | reverse complement strand
TCTATGGAAGCGGCGACTGGGGCATGGCCACGTTTGGTACGGTGCGGCAGATCTTTTACGCCATCTTCCTGACCGACGTGGTCGGGCTTGAGCCCCGCCTCGCCTCGCTCGCAGCCCTGGTGGGTGTCATCTGGGACGCGATCAACGACCCGCTGGTGGGCACGCTGAGTGACAAGATCTCGACTCGCTGGGGTCGTCGGCGTCCATTCCTGCTCTTTTTCGCCGTTCCCTTTGGGCTGGCCTTTCTCCTACTCTGGTGGGCGCCGCCCTGGGAGAGCCCCATCGTGTTGATGCTGCACATCATGGGCGCCTACATGTTGAGCGACACCTTTCAGACCCTGGTGACGGTGCCCTTTTTCGCTCTCACGCCCGAGATGACCGAGGACTATGATGAGCGCACCTCGCTCACCGGCTATCGCATGTTTTTCAACCTGCTGGCGTCCATGGTCGCTGCGGTCGGTGCGCCGATGATCGTGGATGCCGTCGTAGCGGCAGGGATGACCACACAGCAAGGCTATTTGCTCATGGGCGCGCTGTTCGGTGGGCTGGCGGCCTTGCCCTTTTTGGCCATCTTTTTCGTGGTGCGCGAGCGCGCCCGGCCCACACTGACGGTCGAGTACACCTTCAAGCAGACGGTTCGCACGGCCTGGCGCAACATTCCTTTTCGCTACGCCACGGCGCTATACATGTTGAACTGGATCACCTTTGACCTGGTCGGCCTGATGTTGCCCTACTTTCTCGTCTACTGGATCGCTCAAGGCGATCTCGTTGCCATGACCGACCTCTTTGGCATGCGGATCTCGCTCGAATCGGTCGTCTTTGCCTTTATGCTCCTCACCGCTCTGATCAGCCTTCCCTTCTGGACCTGGCTGGCGCGACGACTGAGCAAGCGCAAGGCCTATATCATCGGGATGAGTTTCTGGGCGGTGGTGCAATGTGTGGTGGGAGCGCTGCAGCCAGGCCAGTACATGCTGATCACCGGCCTGGCGGTTCTGACCGGCCTGAGTGTCTCCACGGCTCACGTGCTGCCCGATGCCATCTTTCCCGATGTGATCGAATGGGATGAGCTGAAGACGGGCGTGCGCCATGAGGGTTTGTACTATGGCGCCAAGAACTTTATCCGCAAGCTGACCGGCGCCGTGGCGATCTTTGTCGCTCTGCAGGCGCTGGGTTGGTGTGGCTATCAGGCGCCGCCCGCGGGCGCCAGCACTTTCATGCAGTCCCCTGCGGCGCTGGGCGCGATTCGCTTCCTGACTGGGCCGATGGGAGCCATACTGCTGGTGAGCGCCATCGGCGTAGCCTGGCTTTACCCTCTGACCCGGGAGCGACACCAAAGGGTCCAGCGCCTCCTCGCCCGACGGCGATTGCGGCGGGCGCTGGCGGCGGGACCACGCCGCCCTGTGGTTCGCTAGGAGCGACTCGGGCTGGGCCGCGGAGATGCTGTGTCCCTATGGGGTAATCGGTGGGCGACATCGGTACCATCTACCTCTGGCGCCTGGATGAGAGCTTCCCCGGAGGCATCGCTACAAAGGGCAGGCGCGACCATCTCCAGGAGGAACGGCCGCGCCTGTTGGCTGGCTGGGAGGCTCGTCTGTTCAGTAGGCCTGAGCCAGGAGCTCGCGGCACTCGCTGAGATTGAGGCTACGGGCATTGTTCACGATGATGCGCCCCTGCGTCTCCATGCACATCTCGGCTATCTGGTCCAGTGCATCCTCGGGCACATCCATCTCGAGATCGCGAATATGCTGAGGAATGCCCAGGGCCTGACCGAGAGAGCGCACTGCGTCCACGGCCATGTACGAGGCCTCGTCCAGCGAGAGCCCATCCACCGGTTCACCCATCAACTCGGCCACACGCGCGAGCTTCTCGCGACAGCCCAGCCGGTTGAATTCCATCACATAGGGCAGAAAGAGGGCATTGGCCACGCCGTGCGGCACATGATAGAGCCCGCCCAGGGTGTGGGCCAGCGCGTGCACCACGCCCACGTTGGCAATGGAGAGAGCAACCCCGGCCAGGTAGCTGCCCATCAGCTGCCCATCCCGCGCGGCCACATTCGACCCCTGCGCGTAGGCCAGGGGCAGATACTCGGCGATCAGCTCGATGGCCCTCTCGGCGGCGAAATCGCTGATCAGGGTGGCAGCCCTGGCTGTGTAGCCCTCGATGGCGTGCGTGAGAGCATCCATGCCAGTGGCCGCAGTGATCGACTGCGGCAGGCTCAGGGTCAGGTTCGGATCGAGAATCGCCGCCTTGGGCATCAAATAGTCCGACCGCACGCCCGCCTTGCGCCCAGAGTGAGGGTCGATAAAGACCGCCGCGGGCGACACCTCGCTGCCGGTGCCCGCTGTGGTGGGGATGGCGATGATGGGCAGCCCCGGCTTGGGCAGCTTGCCCGCCCCAAAGTAGTCGGTCACCACGCCAGCGTTGGCCGTCATCGCCGCCGCCATCTTGGCGACATCCATGGAGCTCCCGCCGCCCAAGCCGATTACCAAATCGGCGTCTTGGGCGCGTAGAAGGGCTACGCACTCCTCAACCAACTCATAGCTCGGTTCGGGCTGGGCCCCATCAAAACAGGGAATCTTCTGGCCCAGAGCCTCATAGACCTGCTCGCAGAGACCCGCCCTGCGCACCCCGCCATCCGTGACCAACACCGGTCGAGAACAGCCCAGCTTGGCGATCTCTCCCCCAAGGCGACTCAGCGCCCCAGGACCATGGTGAACCACTGCAGCCGTGAGAAACGTGCCGATCTGATCGTTGGACATGCCACACCCTCCTCTAGTGTCTGGTGTACCGGGCTTGTGATTCGCGCTAGCCGCTGTGCGGGGCCGGGAGACTCCCGCCAAGAAAGGGCGCGCGCCGTGTCGGCTACACGGACAAGGGTACACTTTTCCGGGCGGAAGTGCAAGCGCTGTGAGGATGGCTCGCTGAGGAGGAGGTCGGCAAGATCAGAGGTCCGGGCCTGTGGGGGTTCAGAAGGTGTGACAAACGCTGCGGGGACCGGCGCAACCCATGCAGGCCGATCCCCCTAGCGTACCTCATCTGCGCTTAGCGGCTAGGCCCACCTCCGCCTGTGCTCCCGGAACCACTCTGACTGCCCTCGGCCTGACCCGAATCATCGCCTGACCCTGCATCGTCGTCCTGGCCCGGGTCACCGGTTGACCCATGCTCATCCGGGCCCGCGTCATGGTTCGGTGCCTGGTCACCGCCAATTGAGCCCTGGCCAGCATCCTCATCGTCATCATCGTCTTGACCCGAGCCGCCGCCTGACCCCCAGCCACTGTCGTCATCATCCTGGCCTGACTCGTCGCTTGAGCCCTGGCCAGCATCCTCATCATCGTCATCGTCCTGGCCCGAGCCGCCACCGCTGCCCGCGCCCTGGCCATCCTGTGGCGACATCTCTTGCTCGCGCTCCTGTTCGCGCTCAGGCTCGGCGTCGGCCTCTTCGTCCTGAGCGGCGCGCTCCTGTTCACGCTCACGCTCGCGCTCGGGTTCGTCGTCCATCTCGTCGTCCTGGGCGGTGCGCTCCTGTTCGCGCTCTTGCTCGCGCTCGGGCTCATCGTCCGCCTCATCGTCCTGAGCCGTGCGCTCTTGCTCACGCTCGCGCTCAGTCTCTGCCCACGGGTTCAGATCGCCGATGCTGTCTCCTTCATACTGGCGCTCTCGGTCGCGATCACGATCCTGGGCGGCGTCCTCTTCGTGATCTTGGTCTCTGGCCTGGTCGCGGACCTG
>JAFGLK010000452.1 GCA_016928125.1 Anaerolineae bacterium | reverse complement strand
CCCGTCGGCTATGCCTATGCGGCAGCCGTCGTCGTATGGCCGCTGGCCCTGGCGCTGGCTCTTGGGATGCGGCGCACGCCACCGTCAGAGACGTCGAGCGAGCCCCATTGGCTCTCGCGCGAGGCGGGCCTGGTCATCTCGCTCATCCTGCTGGGCAACATGGCGTTGGCCACCCTGTTGGGCACCCTGGCCCCCACCATCATGGAGGCGCTGCGTGGGCGCGCCGTGGCCGTGAGCCAGTCGTTCTACGAAGGGACCGTTGGCTGGTTGGGGTTAGCGCTTTTGTTTGTGCTGGGCGTCTGCCCGAGCCTGACTTGGGGCCACACACGCGCTTCGCTCTTGGCTCGGCGCATGATCCTGCCCGCGGCATTTGGCCTGGCGGTGGGCATTGCGCTGAGCGCCATGGGGCTCTGGTCGGGCTTTGCAGTGCCCTCCCTGGCCATCTTGGCCTATGCGTTCGCCGCGACCCTCCGTGACCTGGTCGTCGATCTCGCGCGCTCTCATGGTCCTGCTGCAGAGGAGCCACCTCGCAGGATCCACGGGCGGCTGGGGCGCACGCGCCGACGTCTCGGCGCCGATCTGGTGCATCTGGCTTTGCTGCTGATGGCCTTGGGCATTGTCGGCTCCAACGCATATGGCCTCTCGGGGCGCATCGCATTGCGCCCAGGAGAGAGCGCGCCCGTGGGGGGCTACACCTTGAGCTACACCGAGACGGTGCGCGAGGCCCTGCCCCGCAGCGAGCGCCTTGCCGCTCAGCTCACCCTGGCCCGCAGCGGGCGTGTGCTGGCCGAGTTGGCGCCCGAGAGGAACTACTACGCCCAGATGGAGCAGTGGGTCAGCGAGGTGGCGGTCTATCCCGGCCTAGGCCAGGATCTGTACATCATCCTGGAGGGCATCACGGATGAGGGGATCGTCGGTCTGGGCGTGCTGATCATACCCCTGGTGAGCTGGCTCTGGATCGGGGGCGCGTTGCTGCTGCTGGGCGGCGCCATCGCCTGGTGGCCAGCGCGTCAGCGCCCCAAGGACGCGCCGTCGCTCTGAGCCGCCTGGTGCTCAAGCCAGGGTCGGCCTGCACGTTTTCCACAGGGACCGGTGTGCAGCCTGCCCTGGATCGAGTTCGGGCCGTCACTCCTCCGATCGGTCACCCCTGGCCGCTATCTCGCCGCGCAGCAGCTCGAGCTCTCGTTCCAGGCGCGACTGGCGCCGCGCCATGACATAGAGATAGGCGAAGGTGATCCCCCAGAGCGCCAGAAAACCTACCAGAAGGTATGCCATGTGTCCGTCTCCTAGCGCGCGCGCAAGCTCTGAATGGCGTCCTGCAGCCGTTCCACCCGCAGGCGGAGCAACAAGAGGGTCACGTAGAGGGCGCTGAATGCGCCCACGCTCACCAGCAGCGCCGTGAGCATGCCCGGCGCGATGCGAAACCCGCCCCCATCGAGCACCAAGGGATGGGCCGCTCGCCACCAGCGAATGGCCATAAAGTTGAGCGGCACGGCCACAAACCCGGCCAGGTTGTAGATGGCGGCCAGGCGCGCGCGCAGGTTGGGCTCGAGCACGGCGCCGCGCAGCAGCAGGTACGAGGTGTAGATCATCCAAAGGACAGCGCTGGTGGTCAGACGGGGGTCCCAGGTCCACCAGGTGCCCCAGACCGCCTTGGCCCAGATAGAGCCGCTCACGATGCCCTGGGTGATGAACACCCAACCCAATTCTGAGGAGGCCAACGCCAGGCCATCCCAGCGTGCTTCGCGCCGCGACAGGTAGAGCAGGCTGGCGATGAATGCCACCAGCAAGGCCACATAGCCGCACCATGAGGCGGAGACGTGAAAGTAAAAGATGCGCTGCACGGCGCCCATTACCGCCTCGGTGGGCGCCAGCAGCAGGGCGAAGGCCAGCGCCACCGCCATCCAGGCGCCAGCCAGGGCCATCAGCGCCCGCAGTCCAGCTCCTCGGCCGCCAGCGGCGGCTGCGTCTCGCTCCGCTCTCGTCTTTGTCACTCTTCCATCACCGCCTCGAACGTCATGTACACGATGGCCAGATAGATCACGTCAAACGCGACCAAGAGGTGCAGCCAATGCGCTTGCCCCGCCCACGTGCCGCGGCTGAGCAGTTCGCCGGTCAGGCGGGTCGAGGCGATCAAGGCCGGGATCATCAGCGGCAACACCAGCACCGGCAAGAGCAACTCGCGGGCGCGCACCTGGATGCTCACCGCCGAGAAAAAGGTGCCCACCGTGGCAAAGCCCAACGTTCCCAACAAGAGCACCGGCACCAGCAAGAGGTGCAGCCGCAGGTCGAACAGGACCACGGCAAAGACGAGCGTCACCAGTTCGGTCAGCGCCATCAACAGCAGGTTGCCCGCGATCTTGCCCCACAAGACCGCGGTCAGGTCGCAGGGGGCCAGCAGCAGCCCATCCAGGCACTCCTGGTCCCGCTCCATCACAAAGGAGCGGCCCAGCCCGAGCATGCCCGCAAAGGTAAAGGTGACCCAGAGGACGCCCGGAAGGACGCGCGCCATCGTGTCGGATGTGACCTGCAGAGCCAGGCTAAAGAGCAGCAGCACGATCAGCGCAAAGCCGAGCATCGCGCCGAGCAGGACGCGCTCGCGCATCTCCACGGTGATGTCTTTGCGCACGATGGCCGCGATGGTGTGCCAGTAGGCGCGTCTTGCTCTCCCCTTGTCCCTGGCAGTCGCCGTCGTCATCCCCCCTCCTCGCCGAGAACGGGGGCCAGCGCTTGCAGGTGTCCATCCTTCAGGCGCTGGGCCTCATCGGCCCAGCGTGCTGCTCGATCCAGCGAGTGAGTGGTCAGCAGCACCGTACGCTGCCCATCGTCGGCGGAGAGGAGCCCGTGCAGCGTGGCGATCCCCTCTTCATCTAACCCGGTGTAGGGCTCGTCCAGCAGTAGCACCGTCGGATCATGCAGCAAGAGCCGCGCGATGGCGAGGCGCTGCCGCATGCCGCGCGAGTAGGTGCGCACCGGCTCGTGCAGATACGGCCACAGACCCACACGGGTCACCAGCGCGCTGATCCGTTCTGTGGGGCTGTCAAGGCCGTACAGAGCCGCGTAGAAGCGAAGGTTCTCCTCTGCCGAGAGGCCAAGGTAGAGCAGAGGCTGGTGAGACAGGAACCCAACCTGTCGACGCGTCTCCTCCCGGGCGCTGCGAGTATCCAGGCCGTGGATCCAGATGGCGCCGGCCGTTGGCCTGGCCAGGCCCGCGATCAGACGCAACAGCGTGGTCTTGCCTGCGCCGTTGGCCCCCACGAGCGCTACCGTCCGCCCGCACGCGATGCTCAGGTCGAGGCCGCGCAGTACCGCGTGCGATCCAAACTTCTTTTCCAGCCCACGTATCTCGATCGCAACCTGCATGGTCAACCGATCCATCTCACGAGTCAGCTTGGTGCTTCCCAACGGGCATCCCTTGTATTGTATGAGGCTGGACGTTCCGATCAACTTCCCCTGAAAAGCGCCAGGTCGGGCTCGCCATGGAGGCCCGACCTGGGGTCATGCATCATGCGGCTCGATCGCTCTCAGGTGTGCACCAGGGTGCCGATCGGCTCGCCGAGGATGGCCTGAACGAGGCTGTTCGGGGGACAGAGTCTGAACACCACCAGGGGCAGTTTGTTGTCCATGCACAGAGACAACGCGGTGGCATCTATCACCTTCACACCCATATTGAGCGCCTGGATGAAAGAGAGCTCCTGGAAGCGCTTGGCGCCAGGGTGCTTGAGCGGGTCCTGATCGTAGATGCCGTCTACCTTGGTGGCCTTGAGCAGCACGTCGGCGTAGATTTCCATGGCCCGCAGCGCAGCGGCGGTATCCGTGGTAAAGTAGGGATTGCCGGTGCCAGCGCCAAAGATCACCACCCGCCCCTTTTCCATGTGCCGGATCGCGCGCCGCCGGATATAGGGCTCCGCCACCTCGCGCATCTCGATGGCCGTCTGGACGCGGGTCACCACGCCCATGCGCTCGAGCGCATCCTGCAGGGCCATGGCGTTGATGACCGTCGCCAGCATGCCCATATAGTCGGCGGTGGCCCGCTCCATGCCGCGCGCCAGGGCGTCGCTGCCGCGCCAGATGTTGCCCCCGCCGATCACGATCGCCATCTCGATGCCATACTCGAGCGCCTCGAGAATCTGCCGCGAAACCTCCTCGATCGTGTGAGGATCAACGCCAAACCCGCCTGGGCCGGCCATGAAATCGCCGCTCAGCTTGAGCAGGATGCGCTTGTACTTGGCCTCTGCCATCGCGTGCCTCCTCAGAGTTCTGGCGCGTTTGACGCCTGACGTGTCAGCCGGCCGCTGCCGAGGGGGAGGCGGGCCTAGCTGATCTCGAAACGGCTAAAGCGCTTCACCACAATGTTCTCGCCCAACCTGGCAATGGCCTCCGTGACCACGTCCTTGATCTTTTGGCTGTCGTCACGGATAAAGGGCTGCTCCAGAAGGCAGTTCTCCTCGTAGAACTTGGCCAGCTTGCCCTGCATGATGCGCTCCATGATCTGCGGTGGCTTGGGATCATCGCCGAACTGGCTGCGGTACTCGGCCTTTTCGGCCTCGATCACGTCGGCGGGAACGTCCTCTCGCGCGACCCACTTGGGCGCGCTGGCGGCTACCTGCAGCGCCAGGTCGTGGCACAGCGCCTCGAATTCGTCGGTGCGGGCCACAAAGTCGGTCTCACAGTTGACCTCGACCAGCACGCCCAGCTTGCCGCCGGTGTGAATATAGGCCTCCACCAGCCCTTCGGCTGCCTTGCGCTCGGCCTTCTTGGCTGCCGCCGCCAGCGCCCTCTCGCGCAGGATCGCCGCAGCCTTTTCCATGTCGCCGCCGGTCTCATCCAGCGCGCGCTTGCATTCCATCACGCCCGCCTGCGTCAGCGCGCGCAGCTCTTTGATCATCTGTGTGGTCACTGCCATCTGCACAGCCCTCCTGTGATGCAAGTTGAGAGCCGGGCCAAGCGCCCGGCTCTTTTGAACGAAACCATTGAGCGGGACCTACCCGATATCCAGGTCGTCTTCATCATCATCGATGATGATGAGATCCTCGTCGTCCTCGTCCAGATCCTCGGCCTCGCTAACCAATGCGGGAACTCGCCGGGGGGCGGGGCCTTCATCAGGGAGCGGCGCCTCGATGATCTGGTCCGCCTCATAGGCGGCCTCCTCGACCTCGCCCTCTTCCTCCATGATCACACCGCGCATCTGCTGGCCCTCGATCACCGCGTCGGCGATCAGGCTGGAGATCAGCAAAATGGCCCGGATGGCATCGTCGTTGGCTGGAATGACCAGGTCGATCGGGTCAGGATCGCAGTTGGTGTCGACCATGGCGATCACCGGGATCTCCAGCCGATTGGCCTCCTTCACGGCGATGTCCTCCGTGCTCACATCGCACAGAAAGAGCGCGTCGGGCAGGCGATGAAGGTTGCGCAGGCCGCCCAGCAGCCGGTTCAGTTTGGCCAGCTCGCGCAGGTTGACCATCGCTTCCTTTTTTGGTAGCCGATCGAACCAGCCCTCGTCGCGCTGCCGCTCCAAGTCGATCATATAGTCGATGCGCGACCGGATGGTGCGAAAGTTGGTCAGCGTGCCGCCGAGCCAACGGTTGGTGACGTAGGGCATGCCGCAGCGCATGGCCTGCATCATGATGTTCTCTTGCGCCTG
>JAFGLK010000451.1 GCA_016928125.1 Anaerolineae bacterium | reverse complement strand
CCCTTGTCCGCGATGATCTTGCGTAGGCGCTCCAGCCGAGTGCTCATGGCGTGCTCATCCCCTCTCTATCTCGCGACGACGCTCCCTGGCGCCATTGTAGGCTTTGATCAAATCCACCAACAGACGAGTTCCATCCTGCACCACCGGGCGGCAGCGTTTCTCGACATCGGGCTGTGCGTCGCGGATGGGCTCACACTGCGAGGTGCCAAAGCGTGCGATGAACGCGTCGCGGAACTTGCAGATGAGCTCCTTGAGTTCGGCGTCGTCCTCGGAGACGACCTGGCGGCCGTAGAGGGCGCCCAGGGCGACCACGCCGCCGCCGAGCACACCGCACATCTCCTGTCGGCAGCCGCCCACGCCTCCGCCAAAGGCGCAACTCACGCGTTTGAGAATGTCCGGGCAAGGGTCAAGATAGTAATCGCCGACGGCGATTGTCACGGCCTCCGATCAATGCGCGCCTGACAGGTAGATCTCATCGGCGCGGCTGAGGATGCGCTCAAGCGCCTGGGTGGATGTGTCGCTGCGTGTGATCATGGCGAAATCTCCTAGACTGTGATGTTGAGAACGCGCCCAGCCCCTGGCGCTGAGCGACAGACAAACAACTGCGTCTCCAATCCCGTCTCAGCGCGATAGCCTGAAACGAAGATGTTCCGGACGGCATCGAGCTGATCCCAGGGCGTGACGACGATGACACATCCGCCCCAGCCTGCGCCGGTGAGTCTGGCCCCGACCTGTTCAGACACGCTCTCGGCCAGCGCCACCAGCACCTCGATCTCGGGTGTGCTGATCTCATAGTCGTCCCGGGCGCTGGCATGGGCCTGATGGAGCAGGTGGACAAAGGTTGCCATGTCGCCAGCCAGCAGCGCCTCTTGGCTCCGTAGCACACGCTGGTTCTCGCTGTGCACGTGACGACAGCGACGTCGAACCAAAAAGGTGTCGGTCTCTGGGCTTACTCCCTGATCCAGGATCCTGTCCGGGTCGATCCCCAGTTGCCGCAACGCCCCGCCGTCGATCGATTCGGGCAAAAGTGGCTCAAGCTTCTCCCAGGGAACATGTTGCACGTCCCGAAGGTGCGTGATACGCGGGAACTCGCTCGGTGGCAACCTGCGCTGGAGCAGACGCACCCCGATGCGGCCCTCAGCCACCCGCCGGTTGAACTGCGGACCGGTGTTGCGGTGACGAACCTGGCTGTCCACCACCAGGACGGCATAGCCCGGCGGCATGGGCACCTGCGCGTAGCGATAGCCGGAGCCATCCGGCGCCGGGCGACAGTCCAGAAAGAGGGCATGGTCGCGTTGGGCCAGGATCGAGATAAACTGATCCATGATACCGCCACGCGTGCCGACGTACCACTCGGCTCGCCCACAGGCGTCGGCCAGCTCAGCCCCCTGCAGGGCGATGCCGTTGATCTCCACCAGGGCGAGGGCGCTGGCCACGGTCAGGGCGGATGAGGAGGAAAGCCCCGCGCCACGCGGGATCCCATGCGGTGGCGCGCCCTCGACCAACGCATCGAATCCTCGTAGACCGGGACCGTATTCCTGAGCCAGGAGCTGTGCAGGCCCTTGGGCATAGTTGGCCCAATGCCCGATCTGCTGCAGTGGGATTTGCTCGGCGATCTCGAATGCGCTCTCTGGGAAGGCGGCCTCGGTGTTGGCCATGTGCACCTGCGCGTCGGGGCGCGGCCTGATCAAGAGGAGCAGGTCCTTGTCCAGAGCCATGGGCATGACGTAGCCATGATTATAGTCCGTATGCTCGCCGATGAGGTTGATGCGCCCGGGCGCGCGAAAGATGAGAACCTCACCCCGGCCATAGCGCTCCCCAAAGGCACGAATGGCTCGCGTGTAGCGCCTTTCTTGGGCGGCCAGGATGCCCATCTCATCGCCGTACAAGCCCTGGAGCGCCGACCCAAGTGCGGATCTCATCGCACCTCACCTGAATTCGGCGATGGCATAGGTCTCCTTGGTCTCTGGGCAGTAGATCGCGATACTGTCGGCGGTGGCAGACGTGACCGAGGAGGGCACGTGGGTGAAAACGAGCTCTCGATCGTAGCGTCTTGGCTCCAGCTCCGTCAGAATCGCCGCCGGATTCTCCACATCATCGCCCAGAACCAGCCGTACATCCGGTCTGGGGCCTTTGCCGTCGAAAGTGAATGCCTGTATAATCAGCGTCTGTAGCCCTGCTATGACGGCTTTACCCGAGATCTCATGGCTGCCCTCAAGCCTAGCTGAGCTGCCGACGCTGGCGAAGGCTGCCGCAGGGGCGCTCTCCGCCGGCGTGGGCAAGGATGTGGGCGAGGGCATCACCGTCGGCGTGGGCGTCGCGGGCAGTGTGGGTTCTGGCGTCTGCGTCCGAGTGGGCTCAGGCGTAGGGCTGACGCTGCGCGTTGTGGCTGTTGGCGCAATCTCTGCCGGCGCGCTCTCCGAGCCGCAAGCCACGCCAGATACCAGCATCAGCATGAGTAGGGGTACCACAAGAATCGTTTTCTGCATCTAGTTCTCCTGCCATGGCTAATGGTCGGTATTATAGCTGAGATGAGCGATGCGGCCAACAGAAGCCCCAGCGGTGGGCCTTTGTCTGTTGATCTGACCCAAACGAAGAGAAAGCATCGGGGAGTTGGTTCGGGCCGCTTGATGGCAGCTTGCCCCGTACGTGATGGCCTGTCTGTGACGCGGGGCCTGTTCGCAGAGCCTCGGATAGGACAGCATAGTGCATGGACGCCTCTACTGCGGACCATGATCCGCTGGTGAGCATCGTGGTTCCGGCCTACAACGAACATGGCGCCATCGCGGGCGTCTTGGGCGACATCGTGCGAGTGATGGACGCCACAGCCCTGTCTTATGAGATCATCGTGGTCGACGACGGCTCGACCGACGAGACCTGCTCCATCTGCGAGGCCTTTTCCAGCGTCAGATTGGTCCGCCACGATCGCAATCGGGGCACCGGGGCGGCGCGCACCACGGGTGTGTGTCAAGCTCGGGGGCTGTATGTGGTCATGACGGACGCGGACGGGACCTACCCCATCGACGCAATACCACGCCTTTTGGATGAGCTGGCACGCTGCGACATGGTGATCGGGGCGCGTGACCGCGAGATGGGCACCGTCCGTTGGCTCCGGTCGTTGGCCAAAGAGATCATCCGGGCGCTGGCCTCCTACCTGACGAGCACCAAGATCCCAGACCTCAATTCCGGTCTGAGGGCCATGCGGCGCGAGCTGGTGCTGCGCTTCCTGCCCATTCTGCCCACGACCCATTCATGGGTGAGTACGATCACCATGGCCTTTCTCAGCAGTGATCTGAGCGTCCATTGGATTCCCATCAGCTATCATCGGCGCATCGGCCGCTCGACCTTCCATCCGATCCGAGACACCTATAACTATCTCTCGCTGGTCGTGCGGGCGATCATGTATTTTAACCCCCTCAGGGTCTTTCTCCCCCTGAGCACGTCGTTGCTGGCGATCGGCTTTGGTAAGGCGATCTATGACATCTTTGCCTACAATTTCCACTTTGCGCCATCTACGGTCATGTTGGTGCTGACCGCCATCCAGTTAGGGGCCATTGGGTTGCTGGCCGACCTGATCGTGCGCCGAGGCAAGTTGTGAACGACCTTATCCTGCGAGCGCCTCTGCGGGTGCATGGGCAGGGACGATCATGAGCACGAGCGCACCACGGCAGCCCGGGCCTGATCCTGCGGCTGCGCGCCTGTTCGATGAGCATTCTCGCGAGCTCAAAGCAGTCAAGATCCTGACGGCGCTCTCCCATGTGTTGGGGCAAAGGCTGGATGACCTGACCTGTCTGGACATCGGCTGTTCCAGGGGCCTGATCACCAGGCATCTGGCCGGCCGGTTTCGCATGACGGTTGGCATCGAGTATGATGCCGAGGCGGTGATGCATGCCGCAGGATTCGCTGCGCCCGGCCTGGGCTTTGTGCGCGGCGATGGGCAGCGTCTGCCCATCGCGGATGGAAGCCTGGATGTGGTGATCTGCGCCCAAGTCTATGAACATGTGACCGATGTGCGAGCTCTCTTGAGCGAGATTTGGCGCGTGCTCAAGCCGGCAGGGGTTTGCTTTTTCAGCGGTCCGAACCGCCTCTATCCTTGGGAGTTCCATGTCCGTCTGCCCTTTGTGCACTGGCTGCCCGCCAAGTGGGCCGAGGCCTGCGTGCGGTGGTTGCGTCGTGGCGAGGGTTTCGATGTGAGGGCGTTGACCCTGTGGGCTCTCCATGGCCACCTTGCGGATTTCGAGATCCACGACCTGACCGTGGCGATGATTCGTCGCCCGCATGCGTTTGGCCTCAGCGAGGAGATGCCGTCTCTGCGGTGGTTCTCCAGGTTGCCTGAGTGGCTCTTGCGGATTCTCTTGCCGCTGATGCCCAATTTCAACTGGGTGCTCAGCAAACCGCTACGCGAGGCGCCAGGCGTGTCCTCGGTCCGCTCGGACCTGGAGGACGGGGCTTGGCGTTCGGTCGGGCGGTGAACCCGGAGAGGGGGCGAGGATGCGATTTGCCATCGATGCACTAGGGATCGGCCGGACCGGGGGCGGACGGTCGGCGACGCTCAACCTGCTCGAGCCGCTCTTGCAGGCCGACACCGAGAATGAGTATCTTGTGTTTCTCGAGCAGCCCGAGCCCAGCCTGGCGGGCTATGAGCACGCTCGCCAGGTGATCGCGCCTGTTCACCAGCGTTTCGGCGTGCGTGCCTGGGCGCAAGCCACCTGGCCCGGCCTTCTGCGTCGCGAGAAGGTGCGGGTCATGCATCACACCAAGAATCTAGTCACGCTTTTCAACCCCTGTCCGTCTGTGGTGACGATCCACGATTTGACGATCCTGGTTCATCCTGAGATCTTTCCCAAGATCGACGTGCTCTACTGG
>JAFGLK010000450.1 GCA_016928125.1 Anaerolineae bacterium | reverse complement strand
GGGGCGCGACGCCAACAACGAGAAGGTGCTGAGCGCGCTCACGCACCTGCGGGATTTCATTGAGAGCTACGACTTTTTGCGGATGCGGCGCGATGCCAGCACCGTCGTGGGCGGCGTGCCTGCGGGCGCCTACCTGCGCGGCATCAGCGAGCCGGGGCGCCAGTACGCCCTCTACATCCACCATTCGGTGCTGCGACCGCCCAAGTATGTGGTCCGTCCCGGCGCGCACCAGGACAACCTCGTGCTGTCGCTGCCGGCGGGCCGCTATGCGCTGGAATGGCTCGCTCCAGAGACCGGGCTGGTCGTGTCGCGGGAGCAGTTCACGCACCGTGGGGGCCAGGTCACGCTGGCGACGCCGTTGTACCGCATCGACATCGCCCTGCGGTTGACGGGCACGCCGCTGGAGAGGCCCTGAGGGCGCGTGCTGGGCAGATGTGTGGCGCTAGCCAGGCCCCGCGAAGCAGCAGGCTCACAGAGGAGAATCGTGGAGTACTCGATACGTCCGATGGTCATCGAGGACTATGACTCGGTCGTCGCGCTGTGGTGCAAGACCGATGGGATCGCGCTCCCGATACGGACGAGAAGGGGCCCATGGAGGCGTTCCTGCGTCGCAACCCGGGGTTGAGCCTGGTTGCATCCTGCGGCGACCAACTCGCGGGGGCCGTCCTGTGCAGCCAAGATGGGCGCAGCGGCTACCTGCACCATCTGGCCGTACGCAAGGAGCTCAGGCGGCAGGGCATCGGAAGTGCGCTGGTCCGCGAGGGCCTCCTCCGCCTCGGGCAGGTCGGAATCCGGAAATGCAACATCTTTATCGCTCCGGAGAATGAGGAGGCCCTTGCGTTCTGGCAGCACAACGGCTTTGGCATGCTACCGAATTTCGACTGCCTGCAGGCCACCATCAAGGCCGATGGTTAGCCTCGGTAGAGGGCCATTCTCGTGTGGGGGCTGCCACCCGCACTGCCCTGCCGCCCATCTGCTAGAGGAAATAGCCGAGCCATAGGGAGGATTGGTATGCCAGCCACGACCTTCGACAGCCTCGCCCAGCGGATTGCCAACGGCTGGGTCGAAACGATGCCCGACTTTCGTTCCGTCTCCTCCATTCCGGTCTCGGAGAGATCACAACAGCAGTTCTATGCATTTCTGCGCGGCGTCGCTGAAGCCATTCGGGATCACCCGGATTGGCTCGGCCTCCCCGTCCAGCCCGATGATGGCTTTGAGCACGGTGAGATGCAGAACCGGCGCCCGGCCTTGAGGGACGCGATGCGCCGAACGAAACGCAAGGTCGATGATTTCGTCACGCTACTGCTCGAAATGGGTGTGGCTGGCAGGGTCGATGGGCGGACGCTCCGCATCCAGAACCAAGACGTGAAACTCACGCCCCGGACGCGCGCCCGTCTGGCGCGCTTTGGGCTGGCCCTGGAGGCCGGAGACGCGGAGACGGTCATCGCCTGCGACAGGTTCCCGGACATGTTCCCGGCCTGGACCTGGCTCGCGACCTCAGCCGTGCGCGCCGCGCCCACGACGGGCCCGGCGGGCGTGCCGCCCGTGCGCTTTTCCCGTTGTCTGTACAGCGATACCCATCCGTACGCCAGAGATCTCCTCGTGCGTCTGGCCGACGACAGTCCGGGGCTGCCCACCTTGATCGAATTCTTCGAACAGGGAGGTTATGCTCTGGTCTGCAATCGAGACAACCAGATCAACGCGGACTGGGTCAAATCCTACGGAAATGCCGATGATCCCTTGAAGGGCTGGTGGGGGGAGCGCACTCACGGCGGACTCGCCTTTGAGTACGACTGGATGCGCAAGAATCCCATGCTTTTTGGGCTGCGCATCCCAGAGTTCAAGACGCTCCTGCAGCATTTTGAGGCCATGCCCGAGCAGGTCCAGGCGTTTGTGGTGCAGCACACCAAGCACTGCGACGCCTGCGGCTATTGCACACAGACCGACAAGACCGGCAAACGTCTCCGCGCTTTCATGGCGGTCGAGCACAGTGGCGAGCATGCCCTCTGCACCATGTTCGCGGGTTTCGGGTACACCTGGCAGAAGCTGGGGCCCGCAGAGGCGGCGGATATCCGCGCCTTTCTCACCTTCGTCGACGAGACGCTGACTCGAGGTTGAAAGCGAGTCCACACGGAGCAAGTGCTCCGTAGAGGCATCTCAGGAGCCAGCCTGACTAGGACAGGCGGGGGCGTAGCGCGCGACACCTCGATCGGGGCTGCTCCCCATGCGCCTAAAGCCCCCGGCGCGGCATGGCGCTGCGCCAGGCCACCAGCCCCTCACGCCTCCCGCCAGAGAGCAAGCTCCGAGGCCGCCCTCCATCGCCAGCGACGCCGCGGACCCGAATCGGAGCGTTCGGCCGCCGCGTGGCGCTTGACCGACCTTGCGAGCATGGCTACCATCCAGGCGATGGGCTGGGCGCCGTGGTTTCCCCATCTGACGTCGTGAGCAGATCGCCTGTGGCTGCCCCTGGCGTACACTGCGCGGGAATGAGCCGTCGCATCGTGTGCGTATCCGGTTTCGCCAGTGACGAGCCAGCAGAGGAGCGCTATGAAGAACGAGTACGGACCTGTCCAGGGATTCCTCGTCCTTGTTTTTGTGCTTTCCATCCCTTTCTGGCTCCTGGGGCACCTCTATCCGATCCAGTTGCTCCCGGGCCTTCCCATCAGCTCGCTGGCCGTGCTCACGCCGACGCTCGCCGCCGCGATCATGACCTATCGAAGCGGTCGGCTCCCGGCTCTGCGCCATCTGCTGGGACGCGCGTTCGATGTCCAGCGCATCGGGGCCAAGGCCTGGTATCTGGTCGTTGTGCTCTTCAATCCGATCGTCGCCGTCCTGGTCTTCGGGGTCATGCGGGCCACGGGCCGGCCCGTTCCGCCGCCCCCGCCTTTGACGATCGCCGTCCTGCCCCTGTTCGCGTCCTTTTTCGTGGCGGCGCTGGCCGAGGAGATCGGCTGGACCGGCTATGCCACCGAGCCGCTGCAGCGCCGTTGGGGAACCCTGGGAGCGGGCCTCCTGCTCGGGCTCGTCTGGGTGGTTTTTCATCTTGTCCAGCTCTCCCAGGTCGCTCGGTCCTTTG
>JAFGLK010000061.1 GCA_016928125.1 Anaerolineae bacterium | reverse complement strand
CGCAGGCCATCGCCTCGAGGACGGGCAGGCCAAAACCCTCGTACCAACTCGGCAGGACGTAAGCGAGCGCGCCGCTCAAGAGCGCAGGCAGATGCTCCCGCCCCACATAGCCAGGCAGAATGACCCGCCCTTCCACAGAAGGGTCCCTGGCCCTCTCCAAAATGTCGTCCGCCAGCCACCCGCGCTTGCCAACCAGCACCAGCTGAACCTCTGGGGCGATGAGCCCGCGCCTGATGAGGGAGGCAAAGGCCGCGATGAGCGTGTTCAGGTTCTTGCGCGGCTGCAAGGTCCCGACGTGCAGAAAGTAGCGCGGGCCGATGCTGTAACGCTGCTGGGCCTCGGCGAGGCGCGCAGCATCTTTCACCGGCGCCAACCCCTCTGCCCCCGCAGGATAGGCCACCGTGATCTTGTCCGCCGCGATGCCATAGCACGAGACCAGATCATCGCGGGTGACGCAGGAATCGGCGATGATGCGTGACGACGTTCGCGCGTTGAAACGCGTCGACCAGTCCAGATAGCAGCGCGCCAGGCGCGTGTGCGCTTCGGGATAGTGCAAGAAGCCCAGATCGTGAATCGTTGCCACGCAGGGGTAAGGATGAACCAAGGGCAGGACATGAGCCGGCACATACAGCACATCGGGCGGGTGGCGCAGCGCCTCCCACATCAGCCGTGCGTGGGTCCACAAGCGCTTGAAGGGCATCACGCGCCACTCGACCCGAGCGCTGCGAGGCAGGCATCCATCGGGCGGCACGTGGTTGAAGTAAAGACGGAAACGATGGGCCCGGCCTTGGCGCACCAAGGCCTTTATCAACAAGCGCGAGTAGTTCTCTGTACCTGTCGGCTGGTCCGAGACCGCGCGACTGGCATCCACACCGATCAGCATGTCAACGACGTTGCAGCAGGAACTGGACGATGAATCCAAGGCCGAGAAGCACCAGAATGAGAGGCCAGTAAGGCGAGAGCGAGTTCAAAAAGCCCGCATCCATACGATCCAGCGTGTACAGGAAACCGCCAACACCGACGACGCCGGCCAGAACACCCGCTACCAGATTGGATACCTGGCGCACATCAAAGAGCCAGGTCGTCGCCCAGGCCAGCGCAGCGATGACGGGAAACACAGGCCACATCCAGCTGAGATCGCGCCATTCGCCGGCCCCGAGGGTGATGTACAGAAAAAAGGCGCCACAGAGCATGGACACCAGTCCGAACCAGACCCCGTCGGTATTGCGCGGGTCCCGGGTAGTGGCGTTGACCAAGGCCAAGAGCCCGCCCACCACGAGCACAAAAGGCCACAAGCTCTCCATTTGGAGCCATCGAAAGCCGAGGCTGCTCAGCAACGCCAAGATCCCCACGGCGATCAGAATGGCTCCCCACACCACGGCGTTACGTCGCTCCTGCATGAAACCTCCCTCGCGCTCGCGCCACCTCAGATGTACATGACACTCAACCCGGTCGAACGGTCGTGTGCACAATGCGCTCGGCGCCCGCGCTGCGCAACGCCTGGGCCACTGGCGCACGGCCCTCCGATGATACCAGCGCGATCATACAGCCGCCGAGGCCCCCGCCCGATAGTTTGGCTCCAAGAGAACCTGCGTTGTGCGCTGCGCCGATCAGACGCTCCAGCTCTACACTCGATACGCCCAGATCGCTCAAAAGTTGCCCGTTCAGGTCCATGAGGCGGCCTAGGTGCTCAAGGCGACCGGCGCCGATGGCCTCTTTCGCGTCGTCCACCACGGCCCCGATGCGATCGAAAAGCAGATCGTAGGCTCTCTTGTCGGTCTCCCAGCAACGGCGCACTTGGGCCACAGCATCTCTGGTCCGTGAGGCGACACCCGTGTGGGCCACCACGACATGCAGCGGCGCCCCGACCTTCAGGGGAAGCATCGTGACATCTTTGACAAAGTAGATGGGCCTTTCGTAGGCCACCACCGAGTTGTCGATGCCGCTAGGCGTCCCGTGAAGCTCGATCTCGGTCTGATAGACCAACCGGGAGACTTGCTCCGCGCTGAGGGCCTGACCGCAGTACTGCGCCAGTGCGCGCACGATGGCAGCGGCCACCGCTGTGCCGCTGCCCATGCCGCTGGCGATCGGGATGTGCGAATGAATCACCAGACGGAGATCGCGTTGCGTCTCGGGGACCTGCAGATAGCCGAGGGCGTTTTCAACAGTCAGTTGAAGAGGTCGCGCTACATCGGCGTCATAGAATTGACCGAGCTGGTAGCGCTGCTGAAGATCGCGGGCCTCAATCCAGGTGCCCTGCCCTCGTCTCAGAGGCTCAACCTCTGCCGTGGCGCGCACATCGCTTAGGGGAACCGCAATGGCTGGCCGCCCGTACACCACAGCATGTTCCCCCAACAGGATAGCCTTGCCCGCGGCAGAGGCGGTGATCACGACAGTCCCCTTTGGCGAACGGATACCATCACAGGGACACTATAGACGCACGCAAGACCCATGTCAAAGACCAGTGGGCGGCTGCTGAGAAATGGGCGATCCTACAAGGCCAAAGAGACCGCGCTATATGCCCACAGACTCGAGCAGGGGCCGAAACTTGTAATTGTAGAGGATCAGACCGTCCTCGCCCTCCTCGTAGCTCTTGCGCGTGACCATCTCAACCGGCATGCCGATGTGCACCTGGCCCCCGTCGATATCGGTCAACTGGGCAGTCACAAGAGGCCCTTCGTCAAGCTTCACCAGGGCCACCACGTAGGGCGCATAGCCCTCAAATTGCTCCGGCGCACTATAGACGGTCGCAAACGAATAGATCTGGCCGGTACCGCTAAAGCGATACGGCGTCTTGGCCGGCCCCTGACAGTGAGGACAAACGTCGCGCGGCGGAAAAAGCTTGGCCCCACAGTGGGGGCAAACCTCGCCAACCAGGGCCAAGCGTTGACTTTTGGTGCGCCAACTAGAAGCAAGACTCATGATCGACCTCCAAGTAGGGTCATTCCAGACGTTCCAGGATGTGGGTGAGGACGACAGCCCCGCTGCCGCCGATATTCTGCGTCATGCCGATGCGCGCGCCATGCAGTTGATTGTCGCCTGCCTGACCGCGCAGTTGCTGCACCGCCTCGACGATCTGATACAGGCCGGTAGCGCCCACGGGATGGCCTCGGGCCTTGAGACCGCCCATGGTGGAGATGGGAATGCGTCCCGTCAAGGCAATCTCGCCCTCTTGGGCCAGACGCACCCCCTCGCCACGGCCCGCAAAGCCAGCGGCCTCGAGCGAAAGCGCCGACATGATCGTGAAGGCGTCATGCAACTCGAAGAAATCGATGCCCTGCGGGCCAACTCCAGCCTGAGCATAGGCCTTGGTCGCCGAGATCTGGGCCGCCTGCAACGAGAGCAGATCGCCACGATCGTGCAAGGCAACCGAGTCGCTGGCCGCGGTGGAGGCGGCGATGCGCACCGGATGCTGGTGGTGTCGCAGGGCGAACTCGGTCGAGGCGAGCACGACCGCCGCCGCTCCATCGGCGATGCCGGAGGAATCCAGCAGGCTCACCGGATCGGCCACCATCTTGGCCTGGGCATAGCTCCGCTCGGAAATCGGCCTGCGGAACATGGCATTGGGATTGTGAACCGCGTTTCGATGCGCGTTGATGGCAAACATACTGAAATCCGCATGATCGTAGCCATAGGTGAACATGTAGCGGCGCATGAGCAGCGCGTTGAGCGCCACGAATGAAAGCCCATGCTCCGCCTCATACTCGGCGTCGGCCGCGGTGGCCAAGGCCGAGGTGACCTCTTCGGGAGAGGCATCGGTCATCTTTTCCACGCCACAGGCCAGGGCCACGTCGCATAATCCCCCAGCCACGATCAGGTAAGCCATGCGAAGGGCGGCAGCCCCCGAGGCGCAGGCCGCCTCCACTTTGAGCGCCTCGATGCCCCGCAACCCCGCGTGATCGGCGATCAACGCGCCCAGATTCTCCTGGCCAGAAAGCTGGCCCGAGAGCATGTTGCCCACGTAGAGCATCTCGGGCGCCTCGACATGGGCATCCTCCAGCGCCGGCAGCACAGCCTGCACGGCCAGATCACGCAGCGAGATATCCCAATGCTCGCCGACCGCAGTCTGCCCGATGCCGATGATACTCACATCTCTCACGCTTGCATCACGCTTTCGACTCGCCTTCAGTGCATATGCAGTTTGCCGCGATAGCGGACATAGGTGCCATAGTCGATCTCACATCGTCGCGCTACGTAATCACGGGTGGTCGGCGCCAGCCCTCGGCACGTCCGGATGCGCTCAGTCACACGCCAGCAAAAGGCATCGCTGCCCGCCCCGGACCCAAAGGAGACCTGCAGGACACACTGTCCCGGCTCGGCCACATCCAGCACCGCGCTCAAGCCGAGCAGCGACGAGCCCGCGTAGGCGTTGCCCACCTCTCCGGCCAGCAGCCCCACCTCGAGCTGCTCCCTGGAGAAGCCGAACTCGTGGGCCATGCGGGTGGGAAAGGCCAGATTGGGCTGGTGGAAGACCACATGGCTCACATCGGCCGGGCCGTATCCCAGACTCTCGAGCAGATGCCGGGTCGCCTCCCTGGAATGATGAAAATAGGCCGGCTGGCCGGTAAAGCGACCGCCGTGGCGTGGATAGCGCTGCCCAGGCCGACGCCAGAAATCGGGCGTCTCGGTGACGTAGGAATAGGATCCCTCTAGAATCGCCAGGCTCTCCTCCGCGGCTCCCACCACATAGGCGGCGCCACCAGCGGCGGCGGTGTATTCGAGCGCATCGCCAGGGCGGCCCTGGGCCGTATCCATACCGATGGCCAGCGCATAGCGGGCCATGCCCGAGCCGACCAGAGCCACCGCCGCCTGCAGCGCCTCCGTACCGGCCTTGCAGGCGAACTCCCAATCGGCCGCCAAAGTCTCCGGCCCCACCCCCAAGGCCTCCGCAACCAACGTCGAACTGGGCTTGACCGCATAGGGATGCGACTCGCTGCCGATCCACACGGCACGAATCTGGCCGGGATCAATCTGCGCCCGGGCGAGCGCGTTGCGTCCCGCCTCGATGGACATGGTCACGGTATCCTCATCGGGGCCGGGCACCGCCTTCTCGCGGATCGGCGCCAGCTCCTCCTCGCCATGCCAAACGCGGTCGATCTCCTGTGTGGGCAGGCGGTAGCGTGGCACATAGGCGCCATAGCCGACGATGCCCACCTCGCGATCGGGCTTCATGATCGCCACACCGCGCTCCTTCAGCCTCGCTCTTCGTTCAGCTCGGCCAGGATGGCCTGGGCGCGATCGAGCCGCACAGTCCCCTCCGCCACCAGGCGCTCCGCCACCTGCAGCGCGACGTCGCCGCT
This sequence comes from Anaerolineae bacterium, assembly GCA_016928125.1. The sequence goes on along the minus strand of JAFGLK010000061.1, from coordinate 820 downwards.
GGCGCCAGCAGCCATAGCGACCTGCCGCGCGTGCAGCTTCATGTGGCCGCGCTGGATGCCCTCCATCGCCAGAGCGCGGATGGCCGCCAGATTCTGCGCCAGGCCCACGGCTGCCATCACGCCGGCCAGCTCCGCCGCGCTCTCGACCCCCAATACCTGCAATGCAGCCCGAGCCTGGGGATGCGCCCGCGTGGCCCCACCGACGATACCGCAGGCCATGGGCAGCTCAATCGACCCGACCAGATCGCCGCCGACCGTGCGTTCCCAGGTCGTGAGCGAGGTGTAGCGCCCAGAGCGCGCCGCATAAGCGTGGGCCCCGGCCTCGATGGCCCGCCAATCGTTTCCCGTGGCGATGGCCACCGCATCGATGCCGTTCATGATGCCCTTATTGTGCGTCGCCGCGCGATAGGGATCGACGGCGGCGAGGGCATAGGCTTCGAGAACGCGTTGCACGCCCTCGTCGGGCGACAGACTCTCCAAAGCCAGGCTCTCCTTGGGGACCAGGCCCCAGGCCCTGGCCAGCCGCCGATCCGCCAGGTTAGAGAGGATGCGCAACACCACCCGCCCCCCGACGATACGCTCCACCAGCGGTGCCACCAACTCCAGGGCCGTGTTGACGGTGTTTGCCCCCATGGCATCGCGGGTATCGTAGATGAGGTGCACAACCAGCATGGCACCGACCGGGCTGTTTGCGAAGACGCGCACCTCCAGGTCTTGGGCCCCGCCCCCCAAGCTGACAATCACTGGATCGCCCTGGTTGGCCGCCTCCAGGATCTCGGCCTTGCCGGCCAACAGGCGCAATCGCGCGGCGGCGGGATCG
>JAFGLK010000449.1 GCA_016928125.1 Anaerolineae bacterium | reverse complement strand
GGTCGCCTCATCCTGCGTGAGCGTGTGGGTGCGCCGCAAGGGATGGAGCTGTGCCTGCCACAGGGCCTCATCCACATAGATATTGCCCAGCCCGGCCAGGAAGCGCTGATCCAGCAGGGCGGGCTTGAGCTGGCGCCGCCGTCCCGCGAGCAGGCGGCCAAACTCCGCCGCCGAAAAGGCCTCGTCCAGCGGCTCGGGCCCCAGATCGCCCACGACCGTCTGCGGATCGTCCACCAGCCAGAAACGCCCGAACTTGCGCATGTCCCAAAAGCAAAGCACGCGGCCAGAGGCGAAGCGCAGGCTCACATGCACATGTTTGTCGCTCAAAAGGGGGTCATCCCATCGAGAGCAGTCGCACAGGCGGCCGGTCATACGCAGATGCACGACCAACCACTGGGGCGCCACGTGGATCAGGATGTGTTTGCCGCGCCGCCCGACGGCCCTAACGGTGCGGCCATGCAACGCCTCTCGAAAGGCGGGCACCTCCCAGCCCTCGATCGCCCGCTCCCAGCTCACCTGGACATCGGCGATCGTCTCGCCGAGGATGCGCTCGCGCAGCATGCGCGCCACCGTCTCGACTTCAGGCAACTCGGGCATGCCGCTCAGCTCCCAAACAGGCTCACGCGGCCCCGCCAGCCGAGGACCCCCAACGGAACGAGGAGCAGGCCCAGCGTGATGGGGCAGACACGGTCTCGCTCGCGCTGCTCATCCGCAGCCGCCTCGGGAGCGGGGCTCTCGCCAAGCGGCGCAGCCAACTCGGCCGTCGCGGAGGCCAGCGGCTCAGCCTCTGCAGCCTCTGACCTTGCGCGCGGCTCAAGGCCGAGACTCTCGCGCCAGCGGGCATCCAGCTCGTCGAGGCCGAACCCGAGGGCGGTCTGCAGCGCCTGCTCCTGCGGCTGGCCCTCGGCAAAGGCCTCCAGCAGTGCCTGGATCTTGTCGCGTCCGTAGGCTTCTTGCATGAATTCGATCAGGCCAAAGACCTCGCCATAGAACAAATCCACCTGCTCGGCTCGGCCGGGATAGCTGGTCATGGAGCGCACCGACAGAAGCTGATCGTCGCGAATGGCGCGCTCGAGCGCGGCGCGATTGTCGCTGGGCAGCTCGGGCTGCGCGTGCATGGCGAGGCCCTCATCGAGCCAGCGCGGGACCTGGACAAAGGCATTGTCGGTGGCGATGCCCACCACGATGTGGCTCAACTCGTGGGCCACAGTGATCTCGGCGTCGCGATGCGAACCCAGCACCAACAAGGTATCGTCGTCCAAGGCCACACCGAGGGTGAGAACGCTGGCATCATAGACATCGCTGCGACTGGATAGGGCGGGTAGCATGTCTCGTTGGGTGTTGTAGACGTACACATCGATCGTCTGGGGGATCGTGACGCCAAAGTCGGCCTTGAGCCGCGCGATGGTCTGCTCCGCCTGGGCGAGCAATTGCTCCGCCTGCCGTCGGTCTGTGGCGTCGCCGTACCAAAGCATCTCGATCTGGCCGTCAGACATACGCTGCCAGTCGTGCTCGTCGTGCTCATAGCTCATGACCTGCTCGGCGGTGACCAGCCGCGATCCATCGGCGGCCTCCAGCTCCCACCAGAAGCGCAGCTCTGTGCCGGGGGCGAACTGGCCCCTCTCAAGGCGCTCCGTGTACGCCAGCGAGGCGGGCTGGCCGGGCATGAGCTCTGGATAGATGCGCCGCACGATCGGCTCGCCCACCAGGCCGTAAAAGAGCACTGCATCCACGATGGGGGTGGCGCCCTCCACGGTGAGCCCAAACTGCAGCTGTTCTGAGAAGACGTATTGGCCGTCCTGCGCAAGGGCCCGAATGCCGCCATCCGCCTGCGCAGGACGCGCCCCGACGAGGGTCAGCAGAAGGAGAAGCAGGCCACACCCAGCGGCCATGCGGCGGGCTGAGGCCACCAGACGGCTGGGCCTCGAACGAGGGTTAGGGCTCCATCTCGGCGAGTTTCTCAACTGGAACATCAATGTACTTGGTGCCTTCCTCTATCAGCATGATCGGGATATCGTCCCGGATGGGGTATTTACGGCGGCACTCGGCGTTTTGGCACACCAGCCACTTGTTCGCAACCAGCTCCACCCTGGTTTTGCAGGCAGGGCAAGCCAGTATGGCCAGCAGATCCTCATTCAGCATGCTTCACCTCTCCCCCATACCCAAGCCGCGAAAGGCCACCACCCTCAGCGGGCTGTGAAAAGCGCACAACGCACGGCACGTGGCGCATGGAAGCCAAGTATAGCATAGATCGCGGCCAGACCCAACTCATTTGCGGAAAGCCGCAACCCGTGCTATACTCTGCCGCTGGGCCAAAGGCCCACGCATCCATCAAACACGCTCTCTGATCAAAGGTGGCGTGCCGTCTGCCCGGGTTGAGCTCGTGGCGCGGTCCACCCGCGGTGGAGGGGAGCGGGTGAAAAACGAAAGGGGATTTGAAAACGTGCCAGTTGTCTCTATGAAACAGCTTCTCGAAGCCGGCGTGCACTTTGGACACCGCGCCCGGCGCTGGAACCCCAAGATGCGCTCGTACATCTTTACCGAGCG
>JAFGLK010000448.1 GCA_016928125.1 Anaerolineae bacterium | reverse complement strand
GGGCGGTGGGGACAGGGCAAGGCGCCGTGCAGCGCGAGCTGAAGCGGTTGGCTGAGGTGGGGATTCTCTGGCGTGAGAAGCGGGGCCGACAGGTTTACTATGGCGCAAATCAGAACTGCCCCATTTACGACGAGCTTGCCGGCCTAGTGCTCAAGACGCTAGGCTTGGCCGATGTGCTGCGGGCAGCTCTCTCTGGCCTGGCCGACCGTATCCGGGTGGCGTTCGTCTACGGCTCGATGGCCAAAGGGACGTCCGGTGCGGGCAGCGACGTGGATATCATGGTGGTCGGGCCGGCCCGCTTTGCAGACGTGGTGGCTGCGCTGAACCCAACCCAAGATGTGTTGGGTCGAGAGGTGAATCCCTCCGTATATGCGGCTGAGGAATTCTGCGACCGAGTAGGCCAAGGCAATCACTTCCTAAGCAGTGTTCTGCGCGAACCCAAGCTGTTCCTGATCGGAGAGCAAGATGAGCTTGACCGACTGGTTGGCCAATGGGTGGCTGACCAGACACCAGACCAGCAAGCGCGAGATCGCTGATCTGCTGGCATTGGCGGATCGCGATCTCGAGGCGTGCCGTACCCCCGGCCTCCATCCGGATTGGCGCCTGAGCATCGCCTACAATGCGGCGCTGCAATTGGCTGTTGCGGCCTTGGCGGCGTCAGGGTATCGTGCGGCTCGCGAAGCCTATCACTACCGCGTGCTGCAGAGTCTGGCACATACCATCGCCGCCGATCGTGCCCTTGTGCAGCAGTTGGACCAGTTCCGCCGGAAACGGAATCGAGGGGCCTACGAACACGCCGGGCTGGCCTCCTCCGGCGAGGCTGAGGAGATGGTGACCCTAGCCACCCACATCAGGTCCTTGGTGATGGCCTGGCTTCAGGCGGAGAACCCCGAGTTGCTCTCATAGCAGATCGGGTCCCATCCTGCAACATGCCGTCCTGCCGGTTGTTGCCCATCTTGGTGTTCGCGCATGTCTGCGAGGGCCTGCACGAGGGGGCAACGCCACTCATCAGCCTTCGCTCACGGCCCCTTGGCTCGGATGTACGTCTCCACATCCACATTGACGCGGATCTCCTCCACCGCAAACACCGCCCAGGGCCGGCCCTCTACCGCGGCGCGAACGGCGCTGTCTCTGGTATGGGCCCCTCGCGCATCTCGACAAGGTTTCGCACGATGTCGTTCAGTGCCACATAGTCGATCCCTGACCGGTCAAGATACTGCTTGAATTCGCCTCGCACGATGGCCGCAAAGGCATCGTTATTGACGACGCCGTCCAGGTTCACCACCCTACAGGGCAGGTAATACCCGGCGTAGCCCGAATCGGTGATGCCGAGCGTGTCGTAGCGTTCACACAAGGCCAGGTATCGAGGCGTCTGTCTCTCGATAGCCTGCCGGGCGGAGGCCCACATTCCGCCCTGGCTCCAGAGAGAGACGGCGTGCTGGATTTGGAACCCGAGGTAGACGCCGGCCAGGATTACAGCCCAAGAGATGTGCTGGCTGGCCAATCGGTTCAGGAGGGCCCCAAACCACAGCGTGAGCAAGATGCTGGTTGGCACGAAGTACCAAGGAATATACATCCAGCGAACCAGGCCGTGAAAGAACAACAGAGACACTGATCCAACTGTGGGCCACAGGAGGCCTGATAGCAGCAGCCATCGTCTTTGCGTCCAGTCATCGCTGCGCCGTCTATCAAGAGCCGCGGCTGAGACCAGCCAGGCGATAGCAAAGGCGAGGGGCACGATCCCTTTGCCGAAACCGGATAGACGCGCCAGATTCGCAAGGATGCCGTAGCCCAGACGCACCTCGTGTGTGAGCCACTCCGTGAGGGTATGGCTCTGCGCTTGCCAGAGAGCGTGCAGATAGTAGGGATACGCGTTCCCGCTGACTTGGGTCACAGAGCCGAAAGTGAGAAGGTTCCAGGCTAACCAGGGCAGCAGGACGACGGCCCCAATAGTGACGGGCCAGGCCCTCTTCCAGAAGTAGCGAAACCGCCAAGCCAGGTCAAGCGCGCAGGGAGCGATGATGACAAGGTAATCCGTCCGTGCCATCAACAAGGTGGACCAAAGCACGCCTAGTACGAGCCAATCAGCTTGATGCGGCTCGGGTGCGAGTCGCATGTGCGCCCAAGTCAGTAGTGACCAGACGAAGAGCGCCGACCCGACAGAAGTCTCAAGGCCGTTGACAGATGCGGCAGCATTGTAGGGATTCCACGCGTAGGCCAGCACTACCAGGCTGCAGACGAGACGGCGCGGGATCAGCATGCGTGCGAGGCCCCAGATACCGATGATGGTGCAGAGATCTAGTAACGCTCCCAAGGTCAGGGCCAAGTGCACTGGAAGCTCGCTGTCGTGCTGCTCGGCCGCCCACCATATGGGCGCAATGAGTGTCATCCACAAGGGGTGGAAACCGTTAGTCGGGGCCAGACCATCAAACGTGATGCCGTGCCCGAGACTGACGTTTTGGGCGATCTTGAAGTAGTAGTAGGCGTCATCCGGAACAGAAAGAGCAAAACTTAGGTTCATAGGGGCCCAGGCGATGCAGATTCTGACGATGAAAGCTGGCAGCAGGCAGATCCACAGCCACGAAGGCATATCGTATAGAGAGACATCGGGCGAAATCCTGCTCAACACGGGAGGTTTTGGTCTCATAGCCGAGCCCCTTCTCAGATTGCGTGCTTTGGGAGTCGGGTTGATGAGTGCTGCGGACACGGAACAAGTTCGAACCATGAAGCCAGCGGCGAGCCGCAGGGCGCGCGCCTGAGCAGTGGGTCGCTGTGCTTCTCCGGTGTCGGGCTCGCCAGAGTGATCTTGGTGAGCGCGTCGCCGCAGCACAAGGCCTGACCCGCCTGTCAGTAGGGGCTCGCCCGCTCTGCCGTGCGGGCATTATGCATGCCAACCGACATACTGTCCAATGGCCCAACCGCGTGCGCTTTGGTAGGACCTGCGTCGGCCTACCTGTGACTCCGGCCCTGTGGCGGACTATCGGTCTCTGGCCAGGATGCTTCACGACGGCGGGCCAAGAAGCCGGGCCGCCGTGGCCCAGGTAGAAGCGCCATGGCGAGCCAGAGAGACCCTACCGCCAGACCAGGGGCAGCCAGAGCCGTGGTGTGAGCGTGGGCGTGGTGGGCTGCTCGGGCCGCCGGGCGTAACGGAGCACAGCGCCTACATCATGGACGATGTGCGGCCCCCCGAGCCCGTCCAGCGCCAGGTAGGGTCCCGTGGCGTTGGCGCTGACGGGCTCGATCTGCCAGTCTCCCCCCACGCGCTGGGCATAGGTGAGGATGCCATAGCCTTGGTCGAGATCCCCCACAACCCAAACAGCATGGAGCTCGCCGGCCTCATCAAAAGCGAGGTCGGCGTCAAAGGCGCCCTCGCGCACCACCTCGTGCTCCCAGCCGCCTCCATCCTGCCAGTAGTGTTCGAGCGTAGTGACCAGGGCCTGTTCCTGGCGCACCGCGGCAGCGTAGAGCAGGTGCAATGCGCCGTCGGGCCCCAGGGCCAGCGCCGTGCGATGGGCCTGGTCGCCGTCGACACGCAGCAGAGTGTCCCAGGCGACGCGGGGCGCCGTGTTGGGCAGCGGCGCGGGATCGGGCGTCACCACGCCGATGAAGGGGCCGTCCATGTCGTGGCCCCGATAGCTGAGGACCGGACGGTCTGCCGCATCCAGGATCAGGTCGGCGGCGCCCGCACCCCAGGTGCCCAGGCCCGCTTGGGCGAGGAGTGTCAGCTCCCAGGGGTCGATCCCCTCCTGGCGCCCGTACCAGACGGACGAGGTGGACTCGGCATCCACGGTGGTGAAGACGATGTGACGCGTTCCGTTGGGCGCAAGGGCGATGGCGCCCAGGTCGTACCGGACGCCTTCGGCGGCGTCGACGTCCGCTATCTGCCAGGCGGCGCCGTCCCACTCGGCCCAGGCCAGGCTGCCTCGGGGCGTTCCGGGTGGGTCAGGATCGGGGTGGGCGGCGCTGGGATACCACAGGCTGTAGGCCACGTGCGGCCTCTCAAATGCATCCAGGGCGAGAGTCGCGCCGCCAAAATCGTACCAGGACTGAGAGACGATGGTCTCATCGTGCCAGCCCTGGGCGTCCTCATACGCATAGTGGACGCTGTGCCAGGCCGCGTAGGCCACATGCGGCCGGTTGGCCACATCCAACGCCAGCGCGCGCCCATAGGCCAACGGGCTGAGTTCGCGGATGGCCCAGATGCCAGGGTCGGCGGCCGTGGGTGGCGGCGCCGAGACCACGGCGAGCAGAAGGGCGATCGCAAGCACCAGAAGCACGCGTAGCCTGTTGTGTCGAAAGCGCTCGAGCATGAGGGCCTCCTGCCTGGGTGCGCCAGGCACGAAAAGATGCAGTTCAGCGAGGATGCCGATATACAGTATGACGTTCATCGAGGACGCTGGTGACGAGCCCTGGCTCTTGGCCGGGTTGTACTTGACACCGGCATTCGGGTCTAGAATCCGCCGCAGTCCGAGAACCGAATCGTGCGAGTTCGCGCACTCTCCGAACCCCCCTGCCTACCGGGGCGAGCCGCCAGTATGGTGTGGTGGCCGCTGATCGCTGACTTGGCGGTCTAACGGTGCGCCTGGAAACGGGCGCGCCCCCCGTGCTTGGAAAGGAGGTGACCGACGACGGCTTCTGTTGGCTGGCGTGTTCCCTTTCCGCGGGAAGCGTCGGCTTTTTTGTGTGTGCGCGCCAGGCGGCGCGCGACCGAAGCAGCCGTCAGAGTGGAGGCCCTTATGCTCAAGACTCTACGCGCCCTTTGCATCCTGATCGTACTGCTGATCCTGACCGCCTGCCGGGCGGCGGCCGTGCCCACGGCAGTCCCTGAGGTGAAGGTGGTGGTCGTCACCGCCACCCTTGCGCCGGTCACGCCCACGCCAGGGTCGCCCACCCAAACGCCCATCGTTCAGGTGGTGGTGGTGGTGACGGCCACGCCCATGCCCGCAACGTCCACCCCGGCTGTGACCCCCACGCCCGCGCCAGGCTCGGTGCTGGCGGTGGTGGGCCCCTCCACCAGTGAGAGCCTGCCCGTGTCGGAACTGAAGAAGCTGCCGGTCACCGAGGGGTATGGCGGCATCAAGAGCTCCACCGGCAAGATCACCCCGCCCGCCATGTTCAAGGGCATCAGCCTGCTGGATCTGTGCGACCTGGTGGGTGGCTGCGATGTCAATACGGCGATCCAGGCGGTGGCCAAAGATGGCTATGCATGCCATCACCTTCTCGTATGATCAGCTCGTCAACGGCAGCTTTACCGCCTTTGTTCCCGCCACGGGGGAAGAGATCGATCGCGACGAGCCGCTCACCGTTGTAGTGGCCTATGAGCGCGAGGGCCAGGGAATCCCCGAGGAGGAGGAAGGCACCCTGCGGCTGGCGATCTTGACGCCCAAGCCCGACCAGGTGACGGATGGCCACTGGTCGGTCAAGTGGGTGCGCCAGATCGTCATCAAGCCCGCCGTGGCCGAGTGGACCCTGCATCTGGAGGGCGTCACGGTGGAGGACATGGACCGTAACACGTTCGAGTCTGGGGCCTCGCCCAACTGCCACCTGACGGAGTGGACGGACGCCGATGCCCAGGTGTGGTCGGGCATCCCGCTCTACTATCTGGTGGGGCGGGTGGATGACGACAACCGGCATGAGGGAGACGCCTTCAACTATGCGCTGGCCGACCAGAACTACTCGGTGGATGTGGTGGCGGCCGATGGCTACAAGGTCTCGTTCGAGGTCAAGCGGCTGGTGCAGAACCGCAACATCCTGGTCGCCCATCTCATGAACGGCGTGCCGCTGGGCGAGAAGCATTTCCCGCTGCGCCTGGCGGGGTCGGGCTTGCAGAAGAACGAGATGGTGGGCCAGGTGGCCCAGATCGTGTTACATACGGAGGGCGTGAGCGTCGAGGAAGCGACGGAGGCGCCTGCTCCGACGGTAGGCGCCGACGCCTATCCGGCACCAGAGGCGACGGCGCCCGAGGTGAAGGCAGGGGCCTTGCACGTGTATGGTGCGGCGGCCAAGCCCACCGCGTTTGACGCCGCGGCGCTGAACCAGCTTGGCGTGGAGCAGGTGACGGTGGAGCCCCCGAAGAAGGGCGCGATTGATGAGGAGGGCGTGCGACTAAAGGCTGTGCTCCAGGTCACGCAGCCGACCGACGTGGCGCGCGTGGTGTTCACCGCGGGCGACGGCTATTCTGCCGAACTGCCCTGGGATGTGGTGCAGGCCTGCGAGGACTGCATCGTGACGATCGAGGGGGACGTCTACAGCCTGCTGATGTCGGGCATGGAGGCCGGCTTCTGGGTCAAGGATGTGCGCCTGATCGAGCTCAAGCGCGAATAGCGGCGTGCGGCAGGGGACAGGGCGCGCCCTGTCCCCTGCCCGTCCATCGCGACCAGAGACCTGAAAGGTGGGGAACCTGCATGCGTTTTCGCCTGCCACACTCGTCCGCATGGCTTTGCGGCGCCATCCTATGCCTGGGCGTCTTGACGCTGTCTGCGTGCGCAGACGCGCGCAACGTAGCCGCGGGGACGACCGCCACGCCGATCCCGACGCTGGAGAGGTCGTCCGTGCCGTCAGCTGTCGCGTCGGCTAGCCCGACGGTGCAGCCACAGCCCGCGGCAACGGCTCGGCCTAGCGCGACACCCGAGCCCAGCGCCACGCCTATGGTTGTGGTGCCGGTGCGCGTCTTTTGCGCGGGCAGCCTGATGATCCCGTTCGCCGCCTTGGAGGACTCCTTTGAGGCCGCCAACCCGGATCTCGACATGGAGATGGAGGCCCACGGCTCGATCCAGGTGATCCGCCATGTGACCGATATCCACGAGAAGATCGACGTGGTGGCCTCGGCTGACCATGCGCTTCTCTCACAGCTGATGTACGGGACCGTGGACCCCAACACGAGCCAGCCCTACGCCGAGTGGAATGTGCGCTTTGCGACCAATCGCGTGGTGTTGGCCTACCACCCCGAGAGGCCCGGCGCGTCCAAGATTGCGACGGAGAACTGGGTCGAGATCATCTCGCGCCCGGGGATGCGCATCGGCCTCTCGGATCCGCGCTTTGACGCGCTGGGCTATCGGCAGCTGATGATTCTGCAGCTCGCCGAGCCGCTGTATGGGCGCAAGACGCTGTTCGAGGATGTGCTGATGGGGCGCTTTGCCCAGCCGATCCGCGCGGTGGCCGAGGATGAAGGCATGGTGATCCACGTGCCCGAGCTGCTCGACCCGCGCGTCAACAGCACGATCGTATTGCGCGGCAGCTCGATCCAACTCATCCCAGTGCTCGAATCGGGCGATGTGGATTACATCCTTGAATATGCCAGCGTGGCGATGCAGCACGGGCTCTCGTTCGTCGACTTGCCGGGCGCGCTGAACCTGGGGGATCCGACTTTCGCTGCCAGCTCTGCGACGGTGCGCGTCCAGCTCGACTTTCGGCGTTTCGCCTCGGTCGAGCCGCACTTCCAGGGCGAGCGGATCGCCTATGGCTTGACGATCCCCACCAACGCGCCCCAGCCCGAGGCGGCAGCGCGGTTTGTGGCCTCTCTGTTGGGTCCGGAGGGACGCCGCATCATGGCGGAGCACCACCACCCACTGCTCGAGTCCGCAGTCGTGGATCAGCCAGACCTGCTGCCCGAGTTGCTGCAGCCGCTATGCGTGGCCGGCTGAGCCAGGGCCTGCGCGCGTTTACCGCCGGCATGGCCGCCCTGTCGGGCGTGCTGGTGCTCTTTTTGGCGTTGCCGATCCTCTACATCCCGGTGAGCAGCTCGCCAGCGAGCCTGGGCGCTACGGCCGCGGACCCTCAAGTGCTGCGCTCGGCGCAGGTGACCTTTGGCGGCGCGGCGTTGGCCTGCGGCGTGGGGCTGATCACCGGCGTGCCGCTGGCCTATCTGATGGCGCGGCGCCGCTTTCGCGGGCGCAGGCTGGTTGAGGGGCTGCTGGGGCTGCCGGTGATCATCCCGCACACCTCGGCAGGCGTGGCGCTGCTGCTCACATATGGCGCGCGCGGTCCTTTGGGGTGGCCTCTCTCGAGCCTGGGCATCGCCCTGACGGACCGCCTGCCCGGCATCGTGGTGGCGCTGCTCTTTGTGGGGGTCCCGTTTCTGGTGGCCACGGCGCGCGAGGCCATCGCGGCGGTGGATGTGGATCTGGAGCAGGCCGCGCTGGTGGATGGAGCCTCGCCCCTGGGTGTGCTGTGGCACGTGACATTGCCCCTGGCCCGGCGGGGTATCGCTGCGGGCGCGCTGCTCATGTGGGCACGGGGGATCAGCGAGTTTGGCGCGGTGGTGCTGCTGGCCTACCATCGGCCCACGCTGGCCGTGTTGGTGTACGAGCGTTTCCAGGGTTTTGGCCTGGCCTATGCCACGCCACTGGCGGCGCTGCTGATGCTGGTGGCGCTGGGGGTGTTCCTGCTGCTGGGGCTGGTGACGCCAGACTGCTGAGAACTTGCGCACAGACGGGGAGTAAACCGGCTCCTGCTGTCGGGGCAATCAGCGCCCCACTGCATCTCTGGTATGGGACAAACCCATCGTCCGTTTCCACGCCAAAGGCCAGCAGCCCGGCATATGGCTGACTGTCACCGTCCAGCTGTCCGTTGGTGATGGCCATGACACTCAGGCCGCCTTGCAGTGCCAGTGAGACCGCCACGATTACCACAATCCACTTTGGCTTCCCTCTCATGCTCTGATCCTCTTTCATCTCTATGAGAAAGATTGCTGGTTCTGGGCGCGAAAGCGCCCACCCCTCCGAAGCATCTGTCTCGCCGGCCCGCCTGCGCTGCGTGCCGCATCCTGCGTCCGCCTGCGAAGATGCACAATTCGCCAACCGTCTGTTCACAATTCCTGAACAGTTCTGGAGTACAATCAGGGGGCCAGAGGAATCGAGCCAGATCCAAAGGCCCGTGCGCTGCGCGTCTGGGCAGGGTAAGGGAGCCTCGGACGATAGCCGTCATGTTTGAGAGGGATAGATCGATGATGAAACGAGTGCTTGCCGTGGCTTTGCTTCTGACCATGCTGTTGAGCGCCACGGGCTGTACGCTGGCGGTGGTCAGCCCGACGGGGGAGATGGTCGCGCCCGCGGCGGAGGCCACAGACACGGCGACCGCGGTCATGCGTCAGGAGGTCGCGGCGCCAACGGCAGCGAAGAGCGGAAGCCAGGCGGCCACGGCTGCTGCTACGGAGGCGGTCAGGACGGTTGCCGCCACTGAGGTCCCGGTCGCCGAGGCGCCCGATCTCTCGGGGGCGACCCGCATCACGTTAGGCGACCCGATTGCGGTGGAAGGCCGAGGCGCGTCGGCGGGAGGGAACGTTGTCACGATCACTGCTGCGGGCGCCTACGAGATCAGCGGCAGCCTGGACGACGGCCAGATCCTTGTGGATACCGAGGACAAGCAGGCTGTCACGCTGATTCTGAGTGGGCTGGACCTAACCTGCACGACGAGCGCTCCCCTGGTTGTGATGAGCGCAGAGAAGGTCGTGGTGCACCTGACGGAGGGCACAGAGAACCGCCTGACAGACGGCGAAGCGTACGTCTACGCGAGCCCGGATGAGGATGAACCCAACGCGACGCTGTTCAGCAAGGATGATCTGACGATCAGCGGCCATGGGGCTCTAATCATCACCGCGAACTATCACGACGCCATCACCAGCAAGGATGATCTAGCCATCACCGGCGGGACGATCCGCGTCGACTCGGTTGCGGACGGGATTCGGGGCAGGGACTCGCTCTCGATCACGGGCGGGACGATCCAGGTGACCGCCGCCGGGGACGGGATCGAATCGAACAACGACGAGGACCCAGACGAGGGGATCGTGTCGATCGAGGGAGGGAGGCTGGACATCACGGCCGGTGAGGACGGCATCGAGGCCGAGACGCGCGTGACCGTCCGCGGGGGCGACATCACACTTTCCACCGGTGGCGGCAGCGTGAATAGCAGCAGCCAGGGCAGCGGCTGGGGGAACTGGGCGCCGCCTGGCAGAGGCGCAGCGCAGAGCGACCAGACCCCCAGTGACGAGGGCAGTGCCAAGGGCATCAAGGCTGGCGCCGAGGTGACGATCGAGGGCGGGAGCATCCAGATCGACTCGTCGGACGATGCGATCCATTCGAACGATAGCCTGACGATCACGGGCGGGACGATCGCGATCGCCTCGGGCGACGATGGCATCCACGCGGACGCTGAGGTGACCATTCGCGGCGGCCAGATCACCATCGCCCAATCCTATGAGGGCATCGAGAGCGCGGTCATCACCATTGGCGACGGGAACATCCACATCGTGTCCAGCGATGATGGCCTCAACGTGGCGGGTGGCAACGATGGCTCTGCCCTGGGCGGGCGGCCGGGGCAGAACAGCTTCAGCTTGAGCGGGAATCAGTATCTCGACATCAGCGGCGGATACATCGCGGTGGACGCCTCAGGCGATGGGCTGGACATCAACGGCCATGTCACCATGAGCGGGGGCATCCTGATCGTGCATGGCCCCACCAGCAACATGAACGGGGCCCTGGACTATGACGGCAGGTTCACGATGAGCGGGGGGTTCCTGGTGGCGGCGGGGAGCTCGGGCATGGCGCAAGCGCCGGATGCCTCCTCGAGCCAGCGCGCCGTGCTGGTGAACCTGCCCTCGGCGCTCTCGGCGGGCACGTTGTTCCACATCGCGTCGGACCAAGGCGAGGACATCCTGACCTTCGAGCCGCTGCGTTCCTTCCAATCGGTGGCGCTCAGTTCGCCGGAGCTGGACAACGGCACGAGCTATGTGGTCTTCTCCGGCGGGAGCTCGACGGGCGCCTTGGCCGACGGCCTCTATTCCGGCGGCAGCTACAGTGGCGGCACGGAGATCGCCCGCTTTACCATCTCCAGCATCGTGACGGGCGTAGGCTCACCGAGCCGCTTTGGCCCAGGCGGCGGGCGAGGGGGCGGAAGACGCTGAGACCTGCGCTGTGACGGGCAACGTCTGGGGCGAGAGTCGACCCGGAGGCAGTCTCCCTCTGGGTCGACTCTCTTGGCATGCGCCGACGCCCTAATCTGGCCTCCTGTAGGGCCTGAGCGTATCGGCAAAGTCTCGTAGCAGCGCGCAGAGGCTGGGCATCTCGGGCTCCGCGTCGCGCAGCCGGTACACCTGGCGGGTGGGCGGTTCGCGCATGGGCACCAACTCCCCAGCCTCGAGCAGGTGCGCGGCCACCTCGGCCAGGCGCATCCCCTCCTCCCAGTCGGCATCATCCTGGGCCAGCCAGGCCTCAATCTCGCCAACGACCCTCGTGACGTGGCCCTCCCGATCGGGGAAGGCTGGCACGATGTCTGGCCCACGGTTGCGGAAGAACCCGAGCACGGCGGCCGCGATGGACGGATCGCGCACGCTTCCGTCCTGATAGAACACGCCGTGCACGTTGCCCCATTGGCCGGTGATCATCAGCTCCCAGATGTACCAGCCGATGCCGGCGCGCATGTGTTCCTGCAGGGCGATGTCATACGGGTTGGCGCGACACAGACAGCCCAACTCGGTATCGAACACGGGCTTACCCACCTGAAGCGCGAACTTCTTGGCCTTCTCGATGTTGGCCCTGATCTCGGCGCGGGTGGAGGAGTAATCATGGAACGATAGCACATCCATCGAGTCGGCCATCGCGGTCATGCCGGGCACAAAGGTGGCGCCGATCGTGACGGGCGTGACCGGGTCGAGCTCGTGAAAGAGGTCGGCCATGTAGCGGGCGTGGTCCATCCTTAGGCTGGCCACCTCAGGCCCACGCCGGCCGGTGTAGTCGGGCTCGTTCGACACGTCCCAGAAGGCCAGCCCAGGTTCCGGCGAGACGGTCTGCACGAGATCCTGGGCGAACTCCCGGAACGCCGGCCATGCAGACGAACCGCGCAGCACGACATCGAAAGGATACATGATGGTAGGCATGACGCCCATGTGGCGCACATGGGCGGCGCGCACAAAGTGGAGCAGCCGCTCCAGGAAAGGCGCTCTGCCCTGGGCATACGCATCGTGGGTGATGAACACCCGCACCTGATTCAGGTTGAGCCGTACGGCCAGGTCGAGCTCAAAGTCGGTGTGGGCGGGATTGTAGTGGAGCCAATGCTCCGTGTGGTGAGGCGTGGCGGCCGACTGATAGTTGAATCCACGAACACCGGAAAGATCCTTGGGAACGCGGGTAAAGGGTGGCATAGAGCTCCTCCTTCATGTGCGGGCATCGTGCGAGGGCCAGCGACGGGGCGATGATCTCGCCGCCGTCATCCGTCCCCAAGCTACGCCTTGCCCAGATGCAGATCGGCAAAGTCCATGAAACGCTGCCAGTCGTATTCCGTGATGCCGTGCCCGCCAGCGCGGATGTGATACCCAATGGTGCTGGTGATCGGCTGATGCAGGCCCGGCAGGTCTTCCGCCGCCAGGCCGTCGGTGCCCAGCAGGCGGTACACGGGCGCGGCGTGTTGGGCGGCCAGGAACTCGCCGCGCGGGTCGGACCATAGATCCTCCTCGGCGCTGGCCACATAGACCGGGCGCGGGGCCACCAACGCGATGAGCATGTGCTGGTCGACGGGCAAGGCATTTTCGCGATCGTTGTACTGCCTGAAGTTGGCGCAGAACCAGTGTGGGAAAGTGGAGTTGATCCGGGCCACCGTCTCCCCAAAGCGTCGGCGAGAGAGGGCCGCCCCGCCGCACCCCGACTCGTTCGGGATGGTCAGAGCGAAACGCTCATCCTGCGCCCCGGCCCACAGGGCCGTCTTGCCCAGACGCGAGGTGCCCATGGCGATCACGCGGCGCGCGTCGATTTCCTCGTCCCGCTCCAGACAGTCCAGAATGCGGCTCATACCCCAGGCCCAGGCGCCCAGCGTGCCCCATTCATCGGGCGCCGGCCGCGTCTGTCCAGGGCGACTGAAGAGGGGATGCAGACCATTCTGGAACCCATCGTCCCAATCGGGATCCAGGTCGCCAGTACAGGCGGTGGCTAGGGCATAGCCCCGCGCCAGGATCTGCTCGACGCACCAGCCGGCCGCCAGCGCCCCGCGCGATGCCTCGCTGGCGCGGTGGTTCTGGACGCCCGTGTCCAGGCCGCGGATGCGCCAATCGGGCACCCAGCCGCGGTAGAGTGTGATGCCGGGATCGGGATGGACCTCCTGATTGCCGAGATAGGTGAGCCCAACAAAGGCGGGCGCTGGGCTCGAGCGATGGTTGGGAATGTAGATCAAGACCTCGATGGTGTGCTCGGTTTTGCCCGGGAGGTGAATCGATACCTCTTTGCGCGTCGCACGCCCGTCCAGGGCATCTCGGACGACCGAGGTCGTCTCAAAGCTCAGGCCCTCGGGCCTGGCCGGCGCGCGGCCGTACACCTGCTCCTCAAACAACCCCAGGATCTCAGGCCGACGTCTCTCCGTCCACATGCGGGCGTCGCTGACGGGACTGCCGTCGGCGGACACCAGCGGGTTTGGCAGTTGGTAGGGGGGCACCAGCGCCTCGTCATAGTTGGCGTTGGGAGGCAGGCCACTGGGCGGCTGCGGTCTCTGAGCTCGATCTTGCGTCACGCTTCACCTCCATGTGAGCCTCAATAGCTTAGCCGCGAATCGCATCGGGCCCTGGCTGAGCAGGCTTTCGGCGTCCGGCATCAGAAGGGATGGTCAGAATCTGCCTTCTCGAGGCCAAAGAACGCCAGCGCCTTCTGGATGGTGAGATCCCAGAAGCGCCATTCGTGGCCGTAGCCCTCGATCTCCTCAAAGGTGATGTCGGCGCCGATCTCCTGGGCGTAGGCCTTGAACTCGCGGTACCAGTCGTACAGGTGGTCTTGTGTGCCACAGGCGCAGTAGATGCGAGGCAGATCCACGCGATGAACCATCTCGCCCAGCATTCGCCAGGTGTTCTCGTTGGAGTTCAGGAACGCTTCTGGGCCGCCATAGTTGCGCAGCCGATTCGCCAGGCGCCTGTCCTGGGTGGCCTCCGGGCTGGCGAGGATGCGCTCGTAGTTACGGGCCGCCGAGGAAAGCACGGCCGCGGCGGCGAATTTGTCCGGATGAGCCAGGGCGTATCCGAGCGTGCCACGACCGCCCATGGAGAGGCCGGCGATAAAGTTGTCCGCGCGGCGGTCTGACGCGGGGAGCCAGTTGTAGACCAGGGGCATGAGCTCTTCGGTCAGGTAATCGAACATGGCATAGCCCATCATACAGGCGTCCCAGTTCGAGTAGTCGCTGTTCAGCGCACTGGGCATGACGACGATCAGGTCCAGTTCGCGGGCATAGATCTCGATGCTCGACTTGCGCACCCAGTCGCTGTGGTCGCCGTATGTGCCGTGGAGGAGCCAGAGAACGGGGTACTTTTGGCCGCTGCCATAGAACGAACCGGGCGCCTGGTCGCGAGGTTTGTCCGGCAGGATGATGCTCACCTGCGTGTTGCCATTCAGATACTGACTCTCAAAGTTGAGCATGATCAGTGCCATGGTCTGTTCTCCTCGTATGTTTGCCTCTCAACATGGGAATTGCCCTCCTGGGACGCGGGCCGCCTCCCGACCACCCGCACCAACCTCGGGCGAGGCACTGCCATTATGCTACACATACCAGGAAAATGATAGCGGACGCGGCAGATACCTCATACTGCCCGAATGGCAGCGGCCACGCCGTCTGGCGCTAAGCGAAGCTCCGATTCTGTGACGGCTAGACGCCGACCAGCGGCGCGCCGAGTTGGGTTTCTCAGACGCCGCAAATCGTATTATAATCCGCGACAACTCTGCCATGTCTTCCACGGTGGGAGGTCGCTCACATGATGGCGGAAGCTGGTGCGCCCACGGCAAGCGGTCGGCTCGATCCCCTGACACCTGCGCTCGTGCGGGAGCTCTGGTCCAGGACCTATAACCGCCAGGGCAAGCCCGACTGGTCGCACATCTTTCCCTACTATGACGACAAGATCGTGTTTCAGGATAGCGTCCAGCGGATCGAGGGGATCGAGGCCTTTGTGGCGCTGTGTCATCGACTGACCAGGCGCTGCGAGCAGCTCAACATGGATATTCTCAGCGCGGTGGGAGACGGGAAGACGATCTTTTTCCAGTGGAAGATGCAGATGATCTTCCGACG
>JAFGLK010000447.1 GCA_016928125.1 Anaerolineae bacterium | reverse complement strand
GTATACCCAGGCGCATCTACGGGCGACGCCACACTATCGGATCGTGAGAGAGGAAGGGCCTGACCACGCCAAGCGCTTTACGGCGCAGGTGTTCGTCAAACACGAGCTCTGGGGGGAGGGCACGGGCAGCAGCAAGCAAGCGGCAGAGCAGGCCTCTGCGCAGGCTGCGTTGGCGCGCTGCGCGGCCCCTACGACGGGGGCCGACTTGGAGGCCGGATGCGCCTGAAACGCCTCGAGCTGTATGGCTACAAGAGCTTTGCCAGCCGGGCTGTGTTTGAGTTCGGCCCAGGGGTCACGGCGATCGTCGGCCCCAATGGCAGCGGCAAGAGCAATATCGCCGATGCCATCCGCTGGGTCATGGGCGAGCAGAGCTACCGCCTGCTTCGCGCTGACACCACCTCGGACATGATCTTCGCAGGCAGTCGGCGCCGCGCCCGTCTGGGTATGGCCGAGGTCCTCATCACCCTCGATAACGCCGATGGCGCGCTTCCTGTAGACTATACCGAGGTTACCGTTGGCCGGCGCGCTTATCGCTCCGGTGAGAACGAATACCTGCTGAATGGCCAGCGGGTGCGACTGCGCGACATTCTCGACATCCTGGGTGGCGCCGGGTTGGCGCGGAGCACGTACACCGTCATCGGCCAGGGCATGGTGGATGAGGCGCTGGCGCTACGCCCCGAGGCCCGCCGGGCGCTTTTTGAGGAAGCCGCTGGCATTGGACCTCACCTGCGCAAGCGCGCCGAGGCCCTGCGTCGCATGGAGGAGACGGAACGCAACCTCGATCGCGCCGGGGATATCCTTGCCGATTTGCGGCCCCGAGCGAGCCGCCTTCGGCGTCAGGCTGAACGCGCCGAGGAGTATCTGCTGCTCGAGCAGGATCTGCGTGAGTTGCAGCGCATCTGGTACGGCCATCATTGGCAACGCTGCAGGCGCGATCTGGCCGAAGCAACCGCCGAGGTTGGGTGTTGCGAGGCGCGTCTTGTGGCTCAGCGCGAGCAGATGCACGTATTTCAGACACGCGCCGAGGAGCTCGGTCTGCGCCAGACTCGCGTGCACACCCGCATCCAAGAGCTCCGCGAAGCTGAGGTGCAACTGCGCCGTGACATCGAGGCCGAGGCCCGGCAACTCGCGATCACCCAGGAGCGCCGCCGACTCTATGCTGCCCAGCTAGAGGCTCTTGAGGGGGAACGCGTCGGGCTGGCATCGCGACATGAGGTTTTGCAGGCAGAGATCGCGAGCACCCAGCGGGAGCTGGCCGAGCATGAGGAAGCGCTCCGGTCAACGGTGGGCGAGTTGGCTCAAATCCGCCAGGCGCTGGCTCAAGCTGACGCCGCTCGGGGGGCGATTCAGGTTGAGATCGACAAGGCTCTGGAAGAGCTGAATGCTGCCTCGCGAAGCGGTTCGCAGTTGCGTGCGCGGCTCGATGAGGCCGCCGAGGCGCACGGGCGCCTGACGCGCGAGTTGAGCGAGGCGGAGCAGGCCCGCGCGGACCTGGCCCATCGTCGAGAGTTGCTTGACGAACGTCGACTGATCCTGGTCGGACGCGAGGCCGAGTTTCTCGCCCAAGAGCGGGAAAGCGCCGTGCAGATGGCCCGCCTCGAAGCCGAAGCCCGTGATCTCGATGAGGCGCTTGCAAAGAGCGAGCAGGCTGTAGTGGAGGCTCGTAGACAACGCGACCGCCTGAATGCGAGGCAGGACCTGCTGGCGCGCTTGCGCGAGGAACTGACCGGCTATGCGCCGGGTGTGCGCCGTGTGCTGGAGGCTAGGGAGCGCCTGGGCGGCATCGTAGGCACAGTGGTCGAATTGATGCAGGTGCCTGAGCGATACGAAGAGGCGATCACCGCAGCCCTCGGCTCGCAACTTCAGAACCTCATCGCAGAGCGCTGGGAAGATGCTGTGGCAGCCATCGACTATCTGAAGCGCGAGCGAGGGGGCTGGGCCACTTTTCTGCCGCTCGACGCCATCCGACCGCGCCGGGCGCTCGACCTTGCCCCGGATGGCGATGTGCTCGGCGTGGCCAGCCGTCTCGTGCAGTATGAGCCGCGTCTGCGCCCCGCTTTTGAGCTGTTGCTCGGCCGTGTGGTGATGGTGCGCGACCTGGAGGCCGGGCGACGCTTGCTGGGAGGCCGCACGGGGGCTGCGCTGTTTGTGACGTTGGAGGGCGAGCAGGTGCGGCCCAACGGCAGTCTGAGCGGCGGGCGCCGTGAGGAGCGAACCAACCTGCTGGCCCAGGAGCGGGAATGGCGCGAATTGGCCGGTCGCCTGGACGCCGCTCGTAGGCGCGTCGAGGGAGCCGAGGCGGCTCTGAGAGATCAGCAGGAGCTGATTGCCGCGCTGCGCGCTGAGCGGGCCAAGGTGGAGCGCGAATTGTCCCGCATCGGCCAGGAGCGGAGCGAGGCCCATCAGGCCATGGTCGAACATGAGCAGGCGGTGAGCGGCAGTGAGCGTGAGGCCGAATGGCTCGCGGCGCATATGGAGGGCCTGCGGTCGCAATTGAAGGCTCGGCGCGAGCGCACCCTGCGCCTTCGGGATGAGCTCGCCTCGGCCGAGGCACACGAATCCGCGCGGACGGCAGAGTGGAGCGCATTGCACGAGCGCCAGGCCGCCCTGGGCGACGAGCAGGTGCGTCGGCAGGCCGCCGAGTTGGAGACGCGTGCGGCTGTGGCAGAGCGCACCGTGGAGAGTCAGCGCAGGCTCCTGGATAGTCATAGGGCCAATCTCGATCAGATCGCTCGTCAGCTCACTGAGAAGGTCGAGCAGGCTGCAAGACTGCGCTCCGAGATCGAGGCGCTTGCGGCCGCCGGCCAGATGGGTGAGAGCCGCAGCGCCGACTTGAGGGAGCAGCAGGCTGCGCTGCGCTCGGCCTTGAGCCCCGAACAGCAGGCCCTATCCGATCTGGAGGCCGCCGAACGCCAGTTGGAGCGTGAGCGCGAGGTCGCGCGCGAGCGTCTACATGAGGTGGAATTGGAGCGCGACCGAGCCGTCATGGAGCGTGACCGAGTCATCGAGCGTCAGACCACGTTGGAGCGCGAGATCGAGGCGGAACTTGGCCCCATCGATCTGCCCGACGATATCTCACACCAACTCCGTCTCGGCCTGGCCGAGGAACGCATCGAGCTGCCCGAAGTGCTCCAGCTCCCCCGAGGACTGGGGGATGACATCCGCCAGCTACGGGCGCGAATGCGTCGGCTGGGCAGCATCAATCCCGAAGCCCCTCAGGAGTACGAACGTCTCTTGGAGCGGCAGACGTTCATCGAGGAGCAGATCACCGATCTCAAGGGCGCCATCGCCTCGCTGCACGAGGTGATCTTGGATCTGGATGAGATCATTGACCGAGATTTCTGTCGCACTGTGGAGCAGGTTGATGGGGCCTTTCAGGGCTACTTTCAGGCCCTATTCGGTGGGGGTGACGCGCGCCTGGTGCTGACCGACCCTGAGAGCCCCAGCACGAGCGGCGTCGATATCGAGGCCCACCCGCCGGGCAAACGCTCCCAGGGGTTGGCCCTGCTTTCGGGCGGCGAGCGCGCTCTGGTGGCGGCGTCTCTGATCTTTGCCCTGCTCGCCGCAAACCCGGTGCCGTTCTGCTTTCTGGACGAGGTGGATGCGGCGCTCGACGAGAGCAACGTGACGCGTTTCCGGAGCCTGCTGAGTCAGCAGGCCCAAGAGACCCAATTCGTGGTCATCACGCACAACCGCTACACGGTTGAGGCGGCTTCCACCATCTATGGCATCTCGATGGATGAGATGGGGGTCTCTCAGAGCATCTCGATGCGAGTCGGGGCCGAGGCTGTGCCCGAGGCCTAGCCTGAACTAGGATTGCGGATCGGGCTCTTGATCATCTGGGGGCGCGCTCTCAGCTGCTCCAGAGGGCAACTCGAGCTCCGGCAGACTGGGCAGGTCGTCAAGCGAGGTGATCCCAAAGTACTCGAGAAATTGCATCGTCGTGCCGTATTGAAGAGGCCGCCCGGCCTGGGGCAGTCGACCGACGACCTCGACCATCTGGCGGGCGACGAGCGTGCGGATCACGGCATCGGAGCTTACACCGCGCAGGTCCTCGATCTGAGCGCGGGTCATCGGCTGGCGATAGGCGATGATGGCCAGGGTTTCAAGGGCAGGTTGCGAGAGGCTGCGGTCCCCGTCAATCCCCAAAAAGCGCTCGATGGTCTCGCTCACTTCTGGGGCGGTGATCATCTGCACGCGGTTGCCCGAGCGGGCGATGCGCAGTCCTCGCGTGCCGCAGGCTACGCTTAGCGCCGCCAGCGCCCGCTCGATCTCCTCAGGTGGC
>JAFGLK010000446.1 GCA_016928125.1 Anaerolineae bacterium | reverse complement strand
GTCCTTGAGGCGGTGCACCCCATCCAGGGGCTGTGGCGTCTGCGCTTTCTCACGTCGCATCCGCGCGATATGACCCAGCGGATCATCGACGCCGTGGCGGCCTTGCCGAAAGTGTGCGCCTGCTGGGAGCTGGGCGTCCAGTCCGGCGACGATAACGTGCTGCGGCGCATGGCGCGCGGCTACACCGCCGACCAGGTGCGCGATCTGGTGGCGCGCATTCGACGCGCCACGCCAGAGTGCGCGATCAACACCGACATCATCGTGGGCTTTCCGGGCGAGAGCGCCCCCCAGTTTGAACAGACCGTCCGCCTGTTGGAGGCGCTGCGTTTCGACATCGTGCATGTGGCGGCGTATTCTCCGCGGCCGGGCACGCCGGCGGCGGCCTGGCCAGACGATGTGCCACCTGAAGAGAAGGAGCGCCGGCGGACGCGGGTCGAGTCGATCCAGACGCGCATCGCCGGCGAGATCAACGCCGCGCTGCTGGGCGAAACGGTGGAGGTGCTGGTGGATGGGCGCCAGAAGGGGCGCTGGCGAGGCCGCACGCGGGGGAACAAGCTGGTCTTTTTCGAGAGCGATGCCGACTGGCTGGGCCGCCTCGTTCAGGTGCGCATCACCTGGGCAGGCCCATGGTCGATGATCGGCCAGGTCCTGGCCGACGTGAGTCCAGGCCCGAATCCGCCAACGGGCACGTGAGGCACGCTCCGAACCGAACCTGGCTCGGCGGCCTCATTCCCGCTCCGCGTGATCCCTGAAACGCAGCCGGATGGGCGTGCCCTCAAAGGGATAGCGGGCGCGAATCTGATTCTCCAAATAGCGTCGGTAGCCAAAGTGCACCAGCCGGCGATCATTCACAAAGAGGACCAGTGTGGGCGGTGACACCCCCACCTGGGTGCCATAGTAGATGCGTAGCTTCTTGCCACCCTTGGTGGGCGGAGAGCGTCGCACGGTCGCCTCTCGAATGATGTGGTTGATCTTTGCGGTCGACAGACGAGTGGTTCGCTCCTGCTGGATGCGCAGGGCGGTGGCCAGCACTTGGCTGACCCGCTGGCCGGTGAGGGCCGAGATGAACATCACCGGCACATAGGGCATGAACTTGAGCTCGCGGCGCACATACTCCTCATACTGGGCGTGGGTGTAGCTGTTCTTCTCAACCAGATCCCACTTGTTGACCAAGACCAGCGCGCTCTTGGCCTCCTCCAGAATATAACCCGCGATGTGCGTGTCTTGGGCCGTGACGCCCTCGGTCGCGTCGAGCAAGAGCAGGACCACGTCGGCTCGGGCGATGGCCTTCAGGGCGCGCAGCACGCTATACTTTTCCACGCCGCCCTCAATGCGCCCGCGCCTGCGGATGCCGGCCGTATCGATGAGCACGATCTCCTGGCCATGGTACAGGATGCGGGTATCCACGGCATCGCGGGTGGTGCCCGGCGTGCTGCTGACGATCACCCGCTCATAGCCGAGAAAGCGGTTGATCAGCGAGGACTTGCCCACATTGGTGCGCCCGACCAGCGCCACATGCAGCGCCTCGGGCGCGTCCTCGTCTTCCTCCACCAAGCGCGGCAACGACGCGACGATCTGGTCCAGCAACTCGCCACTATTCAGGCCTTTGGAGGCCGAGACCGGCAGCGGATCGCCCAAGCCAAGGGCGTAGAACTCGTGGATGTTCAGCTCGCGCTTGAGGTTATCCACCTTGTTCACGGCCAGAATGATGGGCTTGGCTGTGCGGCGCAGCAGATCAGCGATGGCGTGGTCGTCGCCCGTTAGCCCGTCCACGATATCCACCAGGAACACGATCACGTCGGCCTCATCGATCGCGACCTGGGCCTGAGCGCGGACCTGCTCGATGATCTCGTCCGCGCCGCCAAGCACCAGCCCGCCGGTATCGATCAGCGTGAAGACCAACCCATTCCACTCGGTGTCGGCATAGTGACGATCGCGGGTTGTGCCAGGCAAATCCTCCACGATCGCCCGGCGCTCGCCGATCAGACGATTGAAGAGCGTCGATTTTCCTACGTTGGGTCGCCCGACCAGGGCGATCAGTGGCTTTCGGGGCATCTATTCCATCCCTATAGGAGGCTCGTCTGGTCTAGAGAGCAGATCAGCTCCTCTACTGCTGAGGCGTAGGCGTGCTATCTTCAGGCGATGGCCCCTCAGTCGGCTCTCGCGTCGGCACATCAACCAGGGCGGCCGTGGATGTCAAGGTAGGCGTCATCGGGACGCCGGCCGGCGTCCCGACCTCGGCCGTGATCGTCTCGGTGGCCGAGACCGTGGCCGTCAGCGTGAGCGTGCCCGTCGGTGTGATCCTCGGCGTGGCCGTGCGCTCGATGGCGAGCGTCGGCGTGACCGTGGGCACCTCGACAATTGTCACCTCAATGAACTTGGGCGAGATGTCTTTCACCGTCAGCGCGCGCAGTTGTGAATCCTGCGCCACAAGGATGTCCACACGCGGCGCCACCTGATGAATGCCCAGGCCCAGGCCAGCGAGGTCCACATAGGCGTCGAGCAGATCGGTCTCAAGCTCATCCAGAAGCACGGCAGGGCCAGTGACGATCACATCCACCATCGGCACGGAGAGGCGCGCGAGCAATCCTTCCTGCAGCTTTTTCGTCTTGACGGGCAGCTCGACTGTGCTGCCACCCGTGACCGCGTCAATCTCCACGGTAGCGAGCACACTGAAAGTCTGTCCCTCCTGTGAGCCCACTACCGAGACGCCCTCGGGCAGACTCAGGGTCATGTTGTCGGCGATCATGCGCGTCGCACCGGAGATGTCGATCTCTCCCTGTGCGTCCACCAATCCGCCCATCGACTCGATGACGCTGGGTGGGCCGACGACTGTCACCGTGGCGGGTAGGACGTTGACGCCGCTGACGAAATACCCGCGCGCGGGCTGCCCCGTCGTCCGCACCCGGATCGCCACCTCGCGATAGTTCTGGCGTCTCTCGATGGCGACCTGGACCGTCACCGTCGAGGGCGTGAGCTTGACGCCCCTGACGTCTCGGCCATCCACGTCTAGCGGGCGGACCTCCAGAATGGCCTCCACTGACTCGTCCTGGTTGAGCAGCGATAGGCTGACCGATGTCCGACTGACACGATCCACGAGCGAGGCGGGGCCCTCTACCACCACAAGGTCGGGCGAGATGTCGGGCGTGCCCACGCGATAGCCGAGAGGCACCGTCTCCGCGTCGCGCAAGTCGAGCACCACCTCTCGACTCTCGCGCTTGATCGGCTCTAGCACCACCGTCTGCTGCCTTGGATACACGTTCAGAATGGTCACCGTGGGATCCGAGGAGCGCCACGCAAGGTTCACCGTGTGCGATCCAGCGCCCAGCCCGGACCAGTCGGCCGAGACGCTAAAGTCGTCGCGCTTTAGATTGTTCCAGCTCGACTGAAAGGCTCTCACCTCTAGCGTGACGGCGGTGGCCGGCTCGTTGACGGCCTGGAAACCGGATGGCGCGTTGACCACCACGATGGGCACATTCTCCACCACCCGCTCCTCTGGCGGATCAGCCTGATAGGTCGCATTGACCCAGATGATCAGCGACAGGATCACGGCGAGCAGAGCGGTGCCGAGGTTGTCTCTCAGTCTCTTCATCACGCGAACCCTATCTCTCTAGCCACGATCGGACGCGCCCTCATCGGCTTGGCGCCCACCCTTTCCTCTCCCGAACAGGCCGGCCATCCCTCTTCTGCGGGCCCGACTGGGCCGCAGCAACGACTGCAGCAAGGAGGCCAGTCGCCGCTGATCGAGATGCCTGACAATGCGCCCGTGGCGCGCCATGGAGATGATGCCCGTCTCCTCAGAGACCACCACGGCGATGGCGTCCGTCTGCTCCGTGATGCCCACGGCGGCGCGGTGGCGCGTCCCCAGGTGGGTATCCGAGGGGATCGTCTCGGCGAGGGGCAACACACAAGCGGCGGCCACGATACGATCGCCTCGGATAATCACCGCGCCATCGTGGAGCGCGGTGTTGGGGAAAAAGATCGTTTGCAGCAGATCGGCATCGACACGGCTATCGATCGTGACGCCCGTCTCGACATGATCCTGCAGGCCAGTCTCCCGTTCCAGGACGATCAACGCCCCGTGACGTCGCTCCGAGAGACGCCGAGACGCCGCGCTCACCTCATTGATGACCCGCTCAACCTCGGCCTCATTCCCGGTCCACATGGCCAGACCGCCAGCCCGGCCCAATCGGTCCAGCGCCCGACGCAGCTCTGGCTGCAGGATGATGGCCACCACCACCAGCAAGGCCCGGCCGCTGTTCTCCAGCAGCCAGGTAAAGGCCGTCAGCTTGGCGATCACCCCGAATAGAGACACGATCAGGGCCAACAGAATGACGCCGCGCAAGAGCTGAACAGCCTGGGTGCCGCGCACCATCCACAGCAGAGCATAGATGATGCCGGCCACAAGCAGGATGTCGATGACATTCCGCAGATCGATTTTGGACATGATCCAAAAGACGTTGGCCACCGCGAGCTATTCCCCCAAGAGACTCACAAGAATCGCCTTCTGCGCATGGAGCCTGTTCTCGGCCTGATCAAAGAGCCACGACCGGGGGCCATCGGCAATCTCGTCCGTGATCTCCTCACCCCGATGAGCCGGCAGACAGTGCATGACGCCCACCCCGCTCGGTGCGGCGGCCAGCAGCTGCGCATTGATCTGATAAGGCGGGAAGACGTTGCGGCGCGCCGCCGCCTCGGCTTCCTGCCCCATGCTCGTCCACGTATCGGTGTAGATCACATCTGCGCCTCGGACGGCCTCCTGAGGCGAAGCCACGAGCTCGATCGCGGCGCCGCTGGCGCCCGCCAGTGCTCGGGCCTGCCTCAGCACCTCCGCCGAGGCTTCATATCCCGCAGGCGAGGAGGCGACCACACGCATGCCGGCCAACGCGCCGCCAAAGAGCAACGAGGTCAAGGTGTTGTTGCCATCCCCGAGGTAGGCCAGCGTGACGCCTTTGAGCCGCCCCAGCTTCTCGTAGATGGTGAGCAGATCCGTCAGGCCCTGGCAGGGATGGTTCAAGTCGGAGAGGCCATTGATCACGGGCACGGAGGCCCATTGCGCCAACGTGAGCACATCTTCATGCGCATACACCCGCGCCATGATGGCGTCCACATAACGGCTGAGCACGCGAGCCACATCGGGAATGCTCTCGCGGACGCCCAGCCGGATCTCGTCGGG
Organism: Anaerolineae bacterium; assembly: GCA_016928125.1. Next base: position 7,366 of record JAFGLK010000446.1, on the reverse strand, counting down.
CGAAAGGTAGAGTGCGCGCCCGCCCAGGTGGCTCATCGCCACCTCAAACGACACGCGCGTGCGCAGGGAGGGCTTCTGAAAGATCATCGCCAGGGTCTTGTCGCGCAGCACCGGGGCATTCCCGCCCCCAGCTCTCTCGCGCTTGAGCGCCAGCGCCAAGTCGAGCAACGACTGAAGCCCTGAAGGCGAGAAATCGGCCAGGCTCAGGTAATCCCGCTTCATGCCTTGTACTCCTACGTTTGCTGTAGACCGAGCAGTCGCTCGGCCGCCTCTGGCTTGCGCGCCCACACCAGATCATAGTGCACTTGCCAGCGCTGGGAGCGTATGTGGGCCAGGCCCGCTCGTTGCAGCGTCTGCTCCAGCTTGCCCCGGCCAGCCACGCGACCTGGAAAGAGATGTGACTCGACGCCAACCCGATTCGAGAGCAACAGAACACCCCCCGGCTTGACGACCCGCACCATCTCGGCCACAACGCGCTCGCCGGAGGTCATGAACTCGAGCGCCTCGAGGCAAGTGACGGCATCAAAGCTGGCGTCGTCAAAACCGAGGGCGGCGCCGTCGCCCAAGACCAACGTAACCTGGTGCCCCTCTGCCTCGAGGGCCGCGCGGGCCCGGGCCAACATCCCGGTGGAGCGATCTAGCCCCACGATCAAGCCGTCCGTGTGTCCTGCGCCCCGCTCAGAGTGTTTGAGTAGGGCCAGCGGCACTCGGGCCGTGCCGGTGGCGACATCCAGGACTCTCGCCCTCGGAGCCGACGTCAGAGCCTCCATCAGAGGCATCCCGATAAAGAGCGCCTCATCGATATAGCGAACAGCCTTGATCTCATCATAGCGCTTAGCGGACCAATCATACAACAGAGCCACGACGCGGACCCCGAGATAGGTGCCCTCGGTTGTGATCAAAAGCCAATAGGCGAGGGCCCCGCCCAGCACCACCAGGACGACGATCAGCAGCGCATTCATCAGCCCAACCTAGCCCCAGAACGTCGCCGCTGCGGCGGTGATCATCGCCGCCACAAACCAGGCCAAATGACCAGACCAGATGCTCTGGCGCGCGATGTCCTGCGATGCCTCGCGCCAAACGCCGCTCAGCACCAGATCGCTGCCCAGAGCACAACTGGCCACGACCACGGCCACAATGGGCTGGCGAGCGATAAGCAGGGCCAACAGGGCCAACGCCCAGACCGCGCGAGAGAGCCACAAGGCTGCCCGCTGCTCCCCGTCACGCTGGCGCCTGCGCAGATAGACCAGTACGGCGAACAAGGCGGCCAAACCGACGCTGTGGGGCTGCCACGGCGCCAGGATCGCGTGCGCCATCAGCCAGGCCAGAAAGACGCGCAGGGCCAGAGCCCGTACTGGGAAGAGGTCGACCTTGCCCCTCGACATCCCCTCCCTTGACGCCGAGCGTTTGGGCACAGGCTGGCGCGACAGCAAGGCCATCAACGCCCACCCGACCACACCCAGGCCCAGAGCGCCCAGCATCTTGGGCCCCACATAGGTCGCCAGAACAGCGGCGACCAGGATCCCCAGGATGATGGCCAAAGCGTCGCGGATGAGCCAAGGCCGCTTTTGCTCAGAACAGAAGACAGCCAGAGAGCGATTCACCCAGGCGGCCCACCGCCCTCCAGGAGAGCCCGGCAAGGCGTACGGAATCGAGATCGGGCCTTGCGCATCGCCCTGGCGCTCGCCGCTCTCATGCAGCCAGGCTCTGAATCGGCACCAATGCTGCAGAGAGAAGCCGAGCACAACATCGACCGCGAGCCACAGGGTCAGAGCATGCAAGCTCTTGCCCGGGAGCCACTCGATGCCCCCAGAGGCCACAAGACCGCAGATGAAGGCCCAGGTGGTCTCAAGGTGCGCGCCCAGCCCCATCTCGCGCCAGCCTGGCTGAGCCAGGCGCCCGCTCGCCGGCAGGTCACCGATCGCCATACTGTCCGACGAAGTGCTCATAAGCCGCTCGTATGCCTCATAGACGGTTCGATGCGTCTCCGGTCTCTTGCCATCTGGCTCACATGCTCGTCTCGCGCGTCGGCAACCCGGCCACGCCTGACATTATAGCATCGCCAAGTGCAAAGCAGAAAAAAGGGCTCGAGTGAACATGACACTCGGGCCCGATCTGCCACGGCGCGCCCCTGATCCTACACCCCGGCCACAAGCACCTCTATCGCTCGGTCGCCCTCGTCCGTATGCTCCACCCTGAACTCGACCTCCTGTCCCTTTCTCGGCGGAGGCCCATTGCGCCGGGCGAGCCCCGAGCGATGCACGAAGATGTCGGACCCGCCCGGCTGTCGGATAAAGCCATACCCCTTGCGAGGGTCATACCACTTGACGGTGCCGCGACGACGAGCAGCCAGGGCGGCCAACGCCGCACAGCCCGGGCAGCGAACAGAAGGCTGTTTGTGGCCCAAGGCTTGGCGCTTGGCTTGGTCCGCCCCCGAATCCAGAAAGCGAATCCCGCATGAGCCACAGACAAGCAGACGATCAGGTCGTGACATGGCAAATGGTCACGACTCGGGCTGACCTTCCGGAGAGGCGAGTGGATCGCCAGCAGCCGCATCCCACTCAAGTTCATCCGAGGGCTCGAATTCCTCGGCTGGCCCCTCTTCGGCGGGAGCTTCCTCGGGCGCGCCCTCACCCATCTCGGGCTCGGAAACAACGGGCACCTGCCGCAGGCTGAGACTGATACGGTGCTCGTCGGGATCCACGCCGAGGATGAGCAACTGGAGCTCTTGACCTTTCCCGACCACGTTTTCGGGAGAGCCGAAATCACCGTCCGCCAGTTCGGAGATGTGGACCAGGCCCTCGATGCCCGGCTCGAGCTCCACAAAGGCCCCGAAAGTGACCAGATGCGTCACCACACCGCGCGTAAGTTGCCCGGCCTCATAGCGCTCCGCCACCGACGACCATGGATCGGGAAGCGTGCGCTTGATGCTGAGGGCGATGCGCTGTCTCTCCCGATCGACATTCAGGACCATGACTTGCACCTGGTCGCCCATACGTAGAACCTCTCGGGGATGATCCACACGCCCCCAGGAGAGCTCGGAGATGTGCACCAGGCCATCGATACCGCCCAGATCGACGAAAGCGCCAAAGTCCACCAGATTGCTGACGGTGCCCGAGCGGATCTCGCCCGGCTGGAGCTCTTCGAGCAACTCTTCACGCCGTTGATCGCGCCACTCTCGCGCCGCGGCCCGCTCAGAGAGGATCAAGCGCCTGCGCTGGCGATTGACTTCGATGATCTTGACGACCAGTTCGCGACCGACAAAAGGCTCAAACACCTCGGCTGGCGACTCATCGGTAGAACGGCGCCGCAGATTGAGGACCTGCGAGGCGGGGATGAAACCCTGCAGGCTCTTGTAGGCGCCAAGCAGCCCCCCTTTGTTATAGTGAGTGACGGTGACTCGAACCAGCTCGCCGCTCTCGAGAAGCTCTTGCGCGTCGAACCAATCTTGCTGCTCTGCAGCCAAACGCAGCGACACGAGCAGCACGCCGGTCTGAGAATCATGCCGCAACACATAGGCTTTGACCGTATCGCCCACGTGGAGCGCGGCGAGCTCCTCGGGGGTCAGGCGTTCCACCTCGCGACTGCCGACAAACGCATCCTCCTTTGTGCCGATATCGACGATGATCTCCCCAGGGCGCACGCTGAGAATCGTCGCATCGCGTATGTCGCCCCGGCGCGGGCTCACATACGTATACGAATTGCTCAACAGCTCCCACATCGGATTGTCGTCTCCAGGCCGACTACCTAGCTCGTCCGAGTCCATGGAACCACTCCACTTGGCGTGTGTTGGCGGCAAAGATCGAGCCCGGGCGATGTGCACCTCACGTGAAGGTTTCCGTGCGGTCGATTCAGGATCGAACAGCCTCAAGCCGCTGGCGGAAAGGAACCCGTTGCTATCTAACCAACCATGCCGAGGGGCCGGCAGGAGGATTCTGCTTACCTCATTATACCGTTGCGCATATGCGTTGTCAACAAGGGTGTGCGTGTTTTTCTGCGCAACGCCCGCTGCGTGCGCCAGCATCGCATCGCGAGGGCGTAAGCGCAGGCGCTGCTGGTGAGCACGCCTGTCGTCAGCCCCCTGCTGCGCCCAGACCCAGACCGCGCAGGTCGGCCACCACGCCTAGGCGCTCGGCCTCGTACAGGCGCCAGATCACACGCAGGCTCTGCAGACTGCGGCGGGCATCGGTGAGGGGACGCGCGCCGCTCTCGACGCACGTGACGAAATGGGCCAGTTCGCGCTCGGTCTGCTTGCCTTGCTCGGCCTCCAGCAAAACCTCTTCGCGCGCGGGGCCATCCTCACTGGCGCCGCGACGGAGGATCAGTCGCCCCTGGGTCACCTGGGCCTCGAGCATGGCCTCCTCGCAATGGGCATGGAACGAGTAGCGCAGGCGGCTGCCCCTGGCGCCCCAGGTGCCAAAGTGGTAGCCCAGCGCCCCGCTTTCGAAGCGCAGGGTGACGTTCGAGGTGCCCTCGGCCTCCATCCAGGGCGTACAGCGGTTGGTCCCGAGATGGACGCCCTCGACCGGCTCGCCCATCCAGGCCAGCAGGATGTCGATATAGTGGCAGCCGTGACTGAAGAGCTGCCCACCGCCCAGGGTGGCGATGCGATGGTGCCACGAGCCCGGCTCGCGCTGGGTATGCTGCTCGGTCCAGATCGAGAGCTGAAAGGTCGGGCCGTAGACCTTGTCCACGATCAGGCGCTCCATCTCGCAGAGGAGCGGATGAAAGCGCATGATGTAGGCGACCATCAGGGTCAGGTTGCGCACCTCGGCCGCGCGGATCAGGTCCAGGCACTGGGCCTCGCTGATCGCCAGGGGCTTTTCCATCAATACGTGCACCCCAGCCTCCAGCAGATCGAGCCCCACCGGATGATGCAGATGGTGAGGCAGCGCGACGACGGCGGCGTCGATCCGGTCGAGGATGCGGCGGTATTCGCTGGTGGCCATCTCGGCGCCCAACATCTGGGCAGCGGCGTGGGCGCGCGCCTCGTCCAGATCCACTGTGGCGACGACCCGCGCACGGCCGGCCAATTGCTCCAGTCCGCGGCGATGGGTGTCGCCCATGTTGCCGCAGCCGATCAGACCCAGGCGGAGCATGCTCGTCCTCCTCTCATAGCGCGCGATCCGAGCTTGGCCCGTCACCATTCCTGCCCGCCGAAATGCTTCTCGAAAAGCTCCCGTGCCTTGGCGCATCCCTCGGGCGTCACCACCACGGACTTGGCCTTGCTGACGGGGTTCCCGATGTAGCCCTTTTCGTAGAGGCGGTTCATCGTGTCCCAATCAAAGCCCTTCCAGGCGCGGGCGCCGTACTCGGACACGTCATGCATCACCAGGTAGAGGAGGGCGAGGGTGACCTCGTCCACCTTGTCGGTGTCATAGTCCATGCTGAGCCCCTTTCTCCACTGCCTCGCCGCCCAGGGACTACGTGTGCCGCTCAGTAGAAAGTTGTCCTCAATACAGGCTGGAAGAAGGCTTTGCGATGAACGCACACAGAATTCAGCGCACAAAGCCCACATTCCGGCTCCGTCATCTCGAGACAGCGTCTGCGCGCGATCGAGAAAAGAAAGCCGTTCACGTCGGCCAGGCTCTTGCCCGAGAGGATGACGAGTTGCTCCTCAGCGCGATAGGTCTGATACCGAACGGCCCATTCTTCAGAGGGTGAGACGATCTGCCGGGCGATCAGTTTCGCCTCCAGTCCGCCGTCCAGCACGTCGATGAGCCCGATTCTCAGACACAGGCGCTGAAAGTGATAGTCGACGATAGGCGTTATCTTTTCGTCATCTCGCAATGGCAAGAACGTCTCGGGGCGGCCGTTGAGAAGCATAGCCAACAGCAGGCTCTTCTTGCGCAATGGATCCTCTTTGTAGCCGCCGACGTGGTCAAGAGTCACCAGAAATGTTTGCAGGGGCTGCGCTGAAGCCAAGGCTTTGTCCAGCACGGCCTGCGGCGTGAGCCGGAGCGCCAGCATGTCCCGGCCATAGCGACGCGCCTGTTCCAGGTGCAGGTCAAGAGCGGGCATTGGATCCTCCCCGTCGTCTGCCCGGAAGGCCGCCAGGAGTTCTCGCCGGTTCAGGTTGGCCTGCCGCTCTGGGGAGCAGAATTCAGGATCCTGCGCAAGGCTGCGTGTGAGCGCGCACCACAAATAGTCGGAACCCTTGCGCCTGACACCGCCGATCTCGGCAATCAGCGGCTGATAGTAGCGATTGCCGCGCAACGACCAGAAACTGAACTGCTGCAGCGTGGCGGCGAAGAAATAGTCGGCCGCACGCGGATGCCCGGGGGGAGGGTACGTCGGACCGACGACAGGATACGGCGAGACATCGGGGGCCGCGGAGATGACCTTGGCAAGCCGCGCCACCTGCTCATCATTGACCCGGACGCGTGCGTCGGGCCGCGCTTCTGGAGGCGGATCATCGGATAGAAGGGCCGCCGGACCAACCTGGGTGATCATCTCCGCCGCGAGGGCAACGGCGTAGCGCGCGGCCATGATGGGATGGTTCGTTTGAAGGAGATAGGCCAGCGTTCCGCCGCAGAACGTATCGCCTGCGCCGGTTGGATCGAGCACGATGGCCGGAATCGCCGGGATCGCGGTGGCTGTATCTCCCTGAACGATGTACGCCCCCTCCGCGCCCAGGGTGACAAAGAGAAACTGCCCCGGCCGGGTACGGGCCGCTTCCAGTGAGCCGAACACGGCCTCGGCTTCCAGAGTATTCATGAAGAAGCAGTCGGACTGCTCGATCACAGCACGTACGGCCTCGGGTTCTTCGACGGTGACACTCGGCCATGTTCCAGCGGAGATCTGTTTCGCGCCACGCTGCCGGCAGGCCTGAATGAATGCTAGCTGCTGTGATGCATCACCCAGAGGTGTCACATGGACGAGATCGTATTCCGACAGGTCTGCAGGAAGTGCCGCTGGGGAGAGCATTCTCTCTGCCTCGACCGACGCTTTGAGGTATTCAGTTCCACCCTGTCGATACGAGATCTCAAAACGCCCCAGTTGAGCTGGACAGATAGACGGACCGAGCCACCCCGCCAGACGCTGGGCCACAGGCATGAGGAGCTGTGGGCAAGGGGCAGGACGAGGACCAAACAGCGTAACTTGGGCTCCACAGCGACGAGCGGCCATCGCGGTATACATGCCTGCGCCGCCCGCGCAGGTCACCGTTCGATCCTCCAGATGCAACACATCGATTGACGCTCCGCCGATGACCAGTAATCGGCTCATGGTTCCCTCCCTGCCGCCATCCCCCGCCCCAGCAGATGAGCCAAGCCGGCAGCGCACATGGGTCCACCATCCACCTGGCGCGGACGTCAAGCGTCCGCGCCAAGGGCCTGCTATACACAGTCGACGGTGCTACTTGCCG
>JAFGLK010000445.1 GCA_016928125.1 Anaerolineae bacterium | reverse complement strand
GGCAGCGCTCAGTTCGCTGCGTTGCTCCAGGCGCAGACGGGCATCGAGGTGGATCATCGCATCCTGAAGTACGACGGGCGGGGGTTTACAGCGCAGTACATCCTAGACGCATTTCACCAGTTGGGGGGCAAGTAACATGGCAACGGTCGAGGACTATAGCAACGATATCCGACCCACCTGGTGTCAGGGCTGCGGCGATTATGGCATCTGGAACGCGGTCAAACGCGGCCTCGTCCAGGCGGGCCTGGAGCCCCATCAAGTCATCATCGTCTCGGGCATTGGCTGCGGCAGCAAGATCAGCGACTATATGCACGTCAATGGCCTGCACACGCTGCACGGACGCACGGTCGCGGTGGCGACCGGGTTCAAATTGGCCAATCCCGATCTCAAGGTGCTCTGCGTTCACGGCGATGGGGATGGCTATGGCGAAGGGGGCAACCATTTCCTGCATGCCACCCGTCGCAACATCGGCATCGTGGATATGATCGAGAACAACCATGTCTACGGCCTCACCAAGGGCCAGTACTCGCCCACGAGCCGGCCCGGCTTCAGGACCTCGACCTCGCCGGAGGGGGCCATCGACAGCCCAGTGAGCCCGCTGGCGCTGGCGATCTCACAGGGCGCCACCTTTGTGGCCCGGGGCTTTGCGCTGGATCTGCAGGGCCTCGCCGCCTTGCTGGTGGAGGCCCTAAACCACCGCGGCTATGCGCTGATCGACGTGATGCAGCCTTGCGTCAGCTTTAACCGGCCGATGAGCTATGCCTGGTACCGGGAACGCGTGTACAAGGTCGAGGATGAGGGCCATGACCCCGGTGATCGCATGGCCGCCATGGCCAGAGCGCTCGAGTATCCGGGGGGAGAGCGTATCCCCACGGGCATCATCTACCGGGACGAGACCAAGCCATCCTATGAGGAGCAATTGCCCGCTCTGCAAGCTGGCTCTCTCGTAGCGCAGCCACTGCGCACGCGCCCAGCCGAGGACTATGAGTTGCTCCTGCAGGAGTTCATCTGACGCGGACGACTCGGCATGTGCAAGGCATCCTCGGCCAGCGTGCAGGCCCCGGCGCCTTGAGTTAGTCTGAGGGCCAGGGATTTGACCGCCGAAGCGAAGAGGGTAGAATAAGAGTCGTCTAGTCTTTTTTGGATCGATTTTTGTGATCTGTTGAGGAAGCGGAGTGGTGCATTGAACGTCACGGTCTATTCGACACCCACGTGACCCTATTGTCGTCAGGTGAAAGAGTTTCTTTCACGTCGTTCCGTTCCGTTTCGGGATGTGGATGTGTCGCGTGATCCGGCGGCGGCGGCCGAGATGGTGCGCCTCTCGGGGCAGCAGGGCGTGCCGGTGACGGCGATCGATGGGCAGATTGTGGTGGGGTATGATCAGCCGCGCCTGGATGCGCTGCTGCGCGAGACGCAGCGCCCGCGCTTGGGCGCTGCGGTGGCCGATGCGGCCGAGATGGCCCGCAAAGGACGTTCCAGCGAGCAGCGGGGCGCATACATCGGCAGAGTGACCTCTGGCGGCGTCGCCCAGCGAGCTGGCCTGCAGCCCGGAGACGTGATCGTCGCTCTGGCAGGGCGAGAGGTGCAGAGCGCCCTGCATCTCGAGCAGTTCGTTGCGGCGGTCAGGCCCGGTCAGCGCGTGCCACTGGCTTTTGTGCGCAACGGGCGGCGCCATGACGCGGTACTGGAGTTCTAGGGCCCAGCGCATAGGGAGCCCGCTATGCCAACAGCATGAGGAGCAGACAAGAGATGGCCAACAAGGAATTGGAGATACTGAGCCAGGCGCTCAAGCTGGAGCGCGAGGGAGAGCAGTTCTACCTGAAGGCAGCCGAGCTGACGCTAGACGAAAAAGGCCGTGCCATGTTCCTGTCGCTGGCTGATGACGAGGTCAAGCATGCCGACATGGTGACCCGCCAGCTTCACGCGCTTGAAGGCGATGGCCGCTATGTGCTGCTGCCCGATCTGGACGTGCAAGGGATCGATGCAGAGCAAAAGCTCTTTCCGCCCGATCGAGAGAGCGTCGAGGCCAAGTTGGGCATCGACCCAAGCGTCATGGACGCGCTGCACATGGCACTCGAGCGCGAGATCCAGAGCCGGGATCTATACGCCCAGGCCGCTCGGCAGACAGAGGACCCAGCCGGCAAGCAGATGTATCTGTGGCTGGTGGGCGCCGAGACGACCCACTTTAACCTGCTGATGAGCAACTATGAGGCGCTCTCCGAGCGTGGCGGCTGGGTTTAGAGAGGTCGTTGGTCTATTCTAGAGTCATAGAGAAAGGTGAATGATGACAAGCGCACTTGATGTAATCAAAACAGGCATGAGCACCGAGATTTGGGGCAAGCGTTTCTATGAGCAGGCCGTGGCCCGCACACAGGCAGAGAAAGGCAAGCAGGTCTTTCAGAGCCTGGTGGCTGAGGAGAGCAAGCATTTGGACATCCTGCGCGGCGAGTACGCCGCTGTGTCGGGGAGCGAGGTATGGGTCACTGTGGCCGAGGCGGTCCAACTGGCCGACTCGGTGGATCCCACTCACATATTCCCTGGCGCAGATCAGGCCGAACAGCTGATTCCGGCCGATGCTACCGACGAGCAGGCTCTCAAGCTGGCCATGGACTTTGAGGAGCGCGGCTTCAAGATGTATGAGGAGGCGGCTGCCGATGCGAGCTCAGAGGCGGAGAAGACCCTCTGGGAATGGCTGGCGGCGGCTGAGAACAAGCACTATGTCTTCCTGCAAGAGACCTATGACTACCTGGTCAACGACGGCGTCTGGTACTTTGACGAGCGCGAATTGCCCTTCTTCGAGGGCTAGGCTCATGTTCGCTCTGGAGCATCCCACAGCCTGGAAGGGACTCGGGCAGCTTTGATCGGCACATGGCTCAATGTCGCAACGGTCCTGATCGGGGGCAGCATCGGGGCCATCCTCGGCAACCGTCTCGCGGAACGTGTTCGCGAGACGGTTTTGCATGGCTTGGGGCTGGTCACCGTCATCGTGGGCATCCACCTCTCGATGGAGACCGAGAACATCCTGATCGTCATGGGCAGCGTATTGGTCGGAGGCCTGCTCGGAGAGTGGTGGCGCATCGATGTGGGGCTGGACCGGGCGAGCGAATGGCTCAAATCGCGGGTGGGCAAGCGCCTGTCAAGCCATAGCCTGACCCACTTTACGGAGGGTTTCATCACGTCGAGTCTCGTCTTCTGCATCGGTCCAATGACCATCCTGGGATCGATTCAGGACGGCCTCAGCGGAGATTTCACGCTGCTGGCGATCAAATCGATGCTCGATGCTTTTGCGGCCCTGGCTTTTGCGTCATCTCTGGGCGTAGGGGTGCTGTTCTCCATTCTGACGATTCTGCTCTACCAGGGGGGACTGACCCTGGCTGCTGGGCTGGTACAGACGATCCTGACTGACGCGATGATCGCCGAGATGACGGCCACCGGGGGCGTGCTGATCCTCGCGATTGGGTTGTTGCTCCTGGACCTCAAGCGCATTCGTGTCGCCAACCTTCTGCCCGCCCTGGCCATCGCGCCGGCGATCGTGGCGCTGCTGGAGGCGTTCGAGATCTCGTTCTAGCGGCTGCCGCCTGAGCGTCCCGGCCATGCCGGGAACGCTCAGGCTCCTCTCTCAACTGCTCTTGCTGGGGATGTACTGGCGGATCTTGGCTGCCAGATTGCTGATCGGCATGCTCTGCAGCCAGACTTTGCCAGGCCCACGCAGAGTGGCCAGGAACAGGCCCTCCCCGGCAAAGAGCACATTGGTCAGACCGCGCACCGCCTCGATATCATAGTCGATGCTGGGCTCGTATAGCGCAATGTGCCCTGGATCGACTTTCATGACCTCGCCTTCACCCAGGGAGTACTCGCGCACATCGCCGGCGATCTCGAGAAACGCCACCCCTGGGCCCGAAACGCGCTGCAAGATAAAGCCCTCGCCGCCAAAGAGGCCGGCGCCCAGGCGCTTGCGGAAGTGCATCTCCAGGCCGACCCCCTCCTCAGCCGCCATGAAGGCATCCTTCTGGCAGATCAGGCTTTGCCCCGCCTGCAACTCGAACACCAGAATCCGACCGGGCGCCTCAGGCGTGAAGGTCACCAGGCCTGTTCCGCTCTGGCATTTGTAGGTCGTCATAAAGAGCGACTCGCCGGCCAGTTTGCGCCCCAGCCCGGCCAACAGCCCCCCGCGGGTGCCCGTCTCCATGGAGACGTCGCCTTTCATCCAGGCCATGCCGCCGCTCTCGGTGAACACGGCCTCGCCCGCATCGAGCCACACATCGATGGATGGCAAGGTCTCACCATGAACCTCGTACTTCATCGCGTACTCCTTTCTTGCCCTGACAAGGCTCCGGAATGCCCCGGAAGTGCTTCCTCTTTGTCCCCTAACGTGATGTTCTGTCTCTCCCTCGTGTGGAGTGGACCACCCAAGCGCCAGTATGCCCCTCTCGGGGCAGGAATGATCAGCATGGAGATGCGTTTTGGCCCCGCGCATAGGCGATCACACGCTTCAGGATGCCATCCAGGTCGATCTCAGGCTGCCAACCGGTCAGCCGATGAATCTTGGAGATACTTGGCACCCGGCGACGCATATCCTGAAAGCCAGCCTCATAGGCCTGATCGTACGGGATAAAGATCAAGTCGGAGGCGCTGTTGGCCAAGGCGATGATACGCCTGGCCAGCGCCTCGATGGTCACCTCCTGAGTGCTGCCGATGTTAAAGACCTGGCCCGCAGCCGCCGGTTCGTCGCTCAGGCTGAGGATGGCTCTGATCACATCGCCCACATAGGTGAAGCAGCGCGTCTGCTGACCATCGCCATAAACCGTGAGCGGCCGGCCCTGCAGCGCCTGCTCGACAAAGCGAGGCACCACCATGCCATAGCGTCCCGTCTGGCGTGACCCTACGGTGTTGAAAAAGCGCATGATCACCACGGGTAGCGCCATCTGCTTGGCGTACGCCAGGGCCAGGAACTCGTCCATCGCCTTGGAGCAGGCATAGCTCCAGCGGCTGTGCGTGGTAGGCCCCAGCACGCCATCGTCATCTTCGGCAAAAGGCACCTTGTCGCTCTTGCCATAGATCTCGGAGGTGGAGGCCAGCATGACCTTCTTGCGATATCTGGCCCCGATGCGCATGATCGTCTCGCACCCTTTGATGTTGGTCTCAATGACGCGCACCGGGTCTCGGACGATCAGTTCCACCCCCACGGCTGCCGCTAGATGATAGATGATCTCGCATTCGCTGACCAGGCGATCCATCACCGTTTCGTTGAGGATCGTCTCGATGGCAAAGCGAAAGCCTGGCCGACTCACGAGATGGGCGATATTGTCAAAACAGCCGGTCGAGAGATCATCGACGACGGTGACCTCATCGCCTCGCGCCAAAAGTGCCTCGGCCAGATGGCTGCCGATGAAACCACAGCCACCCGTGATGAGAGCTCGCATCGACACGCCCCTCCCTATCAGCCAGAGCGCTCGACCAGATGCGGGAGCAGACTACTCAAAGAAGCCAACCTCGGCAGGGGGCCAATAGGTCATCCAGGCACGCCCAAGGATGCTCTCAAAGGGCACCGTGCCAAAATAGCGCGAGTCATTGCTGCTGCGGCGGTTGTCGCCCAGCACAAAGACGTGCTCCTCAGGAACCAGCGTGGAGCCCAGTGCCCCCGTGGTGATCTGGTCGAGGTAGGGTTCCACTAGCTTGTGGCCGTTCACATAGACGGAGCCCCCTTTGATCTCCACCACGTCGCCGGGAAGGCCAATGACGCGCTTGATCAAAGGCGGCCCTGACTCTCGCTCAGGCACATCGAGCACGACGATCTCACCATAGCGCGGCGTGCGCAACCGATAGGCGAGGAGATCCACAATGACGCGCTGGCTCTCGTGCAGGCTGGGCTCCATGCTCTGTCCATGCACCACGCGAGGCTGGGCCAGCAAGAGATTGATGCTCAAGACAATCACGATGGCAGGGACCACCGTGGCCCCCAGCTCTCGCAGCCAGCAAGCGAGCTGTGGAAGGTCAGACGAGGTGGCGTTCATCACACGGGAGCTATCGCTGATCCGGGAGTCTACAGGATGCTCATCCATCATATCGGTATCTTGCCTCATGCGCGAAGATGGATCCATTCTAACCAGAATACACCGGCTGGCAAGCGTGCCCTGCAGCAACAATGGGCCACCAGCCGAGCGATATGGCGCAACTTGGAATGAGGACAGCGCGTATTGTGTGTAGACATCATGGGATTAGCCTTCTCAGCAGAGAGGCGGACCATATTGGGGAGTTGTCTATGAGCCACGAACTCATCGCTGACGATGCAAGTAGCTGATAGGCACATATTCACAAGGAAGGTACAACATGTCAGAGCAGAAGGTCAGACAAGAAGAATTCAAGGTCGCCGGGTCACAGCTGGTCGAAAAGGTCAAAGAGCTGTTCCATGAGGGCAACATCCGGCGCATCGTCATCAAACAAGACAATCGGACGGTCATGGAGCTCCCCTTGACGGTCGCGGCCGTGGGCGCTGTGCTGGCGCCGGTGCTGGCCGCCATTGGTGCGTTCGCTGCCCTGGCGACCAACTGCTCCATCGTGGTGGAGCGGATCGTCGAGGAGTAGACCACGCCAGGCTGACGCTCTTGGGGCATGCGCCCCAAGAGCGTCGTCTCAGGCCCTAGAAGACGCCGGCCTCCTGCATCCGACGCCGGAACGATTGCCCCAGGACTTCATAGTCCGCAGCGGCCTGCTGATAGGCATCGAGGGTATAGTCGGGCGTCTCCCCGGCTTCCACCTCAGCCAGCCGTTCCCCCAACCAGGCGACGGCGGCTGCGAATCGCTCTCCCAAGCGGGCCAGGTGGCTCAGGGTGATGTCGATCTCGGAGCGGCGCGCGCGACGCAGCCAGAGCTCCTCGAACAGCTCGGTGAGATGCACTCGCTCTGCATCCAGCGAACGCAGCGTCTCCATAGCCTGACGGAGCATATCCGCTCCTGAGCCACCGCCTTGAGCCAAGCGCGCCAGATCGCGGCGGATTCCCTGGGAGGCCAGCACCTTGCGCGCCGCATAGGCCATCATGCGCACCGAGTAGATCATCTCTTCCACTGACAGCCGATCACGAACTACAGGCAGCGTCCGCCGCAGCGCGGCCTGGGCCTCTGCACCCACGCGCACGATCTCGACACAGGTCGCCTCAGGCAGCTCGGCGATCATCGTTCCCACCAGGGGCTCATCCAGCAGCGCATAGATGCTGTTCGCGGCATTCGGTCGTGGCATGCCCTCCAGGATGTTCAGGCGCCCGATGGTGCGCATGGCCTGGACCACCTCGTCGCCGCGGGCGCCAAAGAAGAGCGGCCCAAAGCGCGCGTCAAAGCGCTCATCCTCCGTCACCCCGCCGGTCCAGGCTTGTTCGGCACCATAGAGATAGCCATACCAACACTGTCCCAGCGGCTGATAGTGGCCATAGTCGCCCCAGTCGGTGTTCAGCAAGCCTTGGGCGCCATGCTCGGTCCCCAGGCGGGCCAAGGTACGGATGTTCACGTTGGCGTTCTCGATGCGTGGGAAAAGGGTATTCCACGACGAGGTGCCGGGACAGACCCAGAAAGCGCGGCCGCTCTCTGCAAAGGTGCGCACCGAGGGATAGTCATCGGCCGCGCCATAGTGCCAGTCGAGCAGGATTACGTCATCGGGGAGCTCTGGCACCAATTCCGGATGGTGTAGCAGGATATCCCCCCAGAGCTGAATGCGTCGTCCATGGGCGCGGGCGAGCTCGCGCAGCCGCAGGATGTGTTCCAGATACACGCGTCCGACGCCCCTCTCGGCGACGGCCTGAGCGGAACGTCCGGCGCCCAGATCGTAAGTCTCATCGCAGTTGATATTCAGGGTATCCGAGGAAAAGTTGGGCAACAGATCGCCATACAGCTCCTCGAGGAAGCGGTACGTGGCTTCATCCTGTGGACACAGTGACCAACCCGCTGCCGGCAGCTCGGCCAGATGGCGATACTCGGGCATAGACAGGATGTGGGCGCAGTGTCCGAAAGACTGCAGATTGGGCACCAATTCCACGTGGCGCTCGCGTGCATAGTGATCCAGGGTCAGCATATCGTCGCCGCTGAGTGGGTCGCAGCCCTCGCCGATGCGCGGATGATGGGGAAACAGAAAGGTGTGCTCTGTGTACAGCTGCAGTACATTGAGCTTGTAGAGACTGAGCTCGTCTACCAGATGCTTGAGGGTCTCCAAGGTCGGCACTTTGCCCCGCGAGACGTCCAGCATCAAGCCCCGATAGGGCAACGCCGGCCAGTCGCGCAGCCTCATGGCTGGCCAACGAGGGCCTTCGACGCGCACCATCTGACGTAGCGTCTGAACGGCATAGTAAAGCGCGAGAGAGCCCCGTCCGCCGGCGATCACGCGTCGCGGCGAGACATCGATCAGGTAGGCCTGCTCCCCATGGGCGGCCAACGCACGATCCCAGGCCAGGTCGCTCGTAGAGAAGCCAGCGCCGGCGAGATAGCCTTCGGCAGCTTCTTGGTCCGAGACCAGCAGGATAATGTTGTCCGAACGCGCGGGCTGCGCGGTCTTGACGATCGGCAGATCGAGCCCGCTCGCCTCCTGGATCTCTCGCTGCAGGGCGCGGGCCGCCACGAGGTCCGCCTCCGGCGCGTCCGGCAACAGGACCAGCCAGGTATCCGCGGCCAGCGTGAACTGCGCCGCCCGCCACTCGACCTGCTTGGGCTCTGGGATCACACACGGGGAACGCTTGGCTGCCATCCAACTACTCCTTTCATTCCGTACTCGGCAGAACCGAACGCCTATGTCGAGCAAGGCAAGGGGATCTGGCCCCGCATGTTGTTCAGCGCGTGGCCACGAAGGGAATCGTCTGAGGGCCTTCCGGCAAAACGCATACCCGAGCGCCCGCCCCGTGTCTTCCCAGGAGGCTGGCCAGGGTGGCGTCAAGATCGTGGCACGGCTCGCACAGCATGCCCCGCGTCTCCTCATCAGAGAGATAGTCGCTGTAGACATGGATGTCGGCCAGTTGCAGGATCTGCGCATGAAGCTGCGCCTCCCACTGATCATGGCGGCGAAAGCCCGGCTGGCTAATCAGGTCGAGCACACCTGCTGGTGAACCGCCTTCGTGCATGAGATTGCGGTACTCGCCATAGTCCGGCACGCCATCTCGGCACTCGCTGGCGATCAGGATGCTCCCACCGGGCTTGACGATCTGGGCTGCGCACGACATCCCTTTGACGGCCTGATAGAGATTGATGTCCAACGGATAGCCGCTGTTGCTGGTGACGACGATGTCAAAGGGCGCTTCGACCGGCACCATGGCCGAACTGCGCACGAACTCGATGCCTTGGCGGTGCGTCGCCATCATCTCACCGGCAAAAACGCCCGTGATCTCGCGACGCCGGTTGAGGGTCACATTGAGCATCAGGTCGGGGCGCGCGAGCTGCCCTACCTGGCTGATCTCCTCCCACACGGGGTTCCCCTCGGTGATGCCCCATGTGGCCGTGGGCGCACTCAGCATGGCATAGCCATGGTTGTCCATGATCGACCCGATGCCCGCAATGCCCGGCAAAACAGCCTTGGGGCCCCCGCTGAACCCGGCAAAGATGTGCGGCTCGATGAAGCCGGTCACGATCCTGAAGGTCGCCTCGACATAGGTCCGATTCACCAGGGCGCGATGGCCGTAGCGCGTTTCTCCCAGATCGACAAGCCGATCGGCGTTCCAGGCGTCGTGCTGCTCGATGGCGTAGCGTGCCACGAGATCGCGGCCCAACATGCGGGCCAGTTCCTCCTCAGTCTGAGCGCGATGGGTGCCCAGGCCGTTGATCAGCACGATTTGCTCGGGCGGGATGTGTGCCAACTCATCCAGCAGCGCCGGCAGCACCCGCGCGTTGGGCATCGGACGGGTGATATCGCTAAAGACCACGGCAACACGGTCGTGGGGGCTCACCCTCTCGCGGAGCGACCGCTGCTCCGGCGGGCATCTCAGGGCATCTACGATGGCCCCACGCTCATCTAGAATCCCTGCCACCTGTCGAGGCAACAGCACGGTCGCGTCGTCAGGCACCTCAATCGATCGCGTCCCTTCGCCATAGGCTAGCCCTACACGCATGCCTTCTCTCCAGTGACTTGTTGTGGATCGGGCGAATCATACCTGGGGCACACGCCCTGCGCAAGCGGTGGTCGTTGGCCGGCTTTCGCACCGGCCAAGCACACGTCGATGCGAAGGCATGAACCAGAGGCGGCTGAACATGAAGCCCGGCCCAGAGGGCCAAAGGTTCACGTACAGCCGCCTCGAGGAGAACGAGTGGGCCGATAAGCCGAATTCTGTCACCCCAGGCCCGTGGGCCTGGGGCTGGCGATCATCCATCTGGGGCGCCAGTTGCCCGGCGCCTCGAGCGACCTACCCGGGATGAACGGACGAGCAGCCCGTGCGCGTCCACTCAGAAAGCGGGCGCGCGGTCCCATGCTTGGTCTTGCTCCCGATGGGGCTTGCCTAGCCGGCCCAGTCACCTGGGCCGCTGGGGGTCTCTTACACCACCTTTTCACCATGACCCGCTCCGCCAGCTTGGGCTGCCGAAGCGGGCTGCATCTTTTCTGTGGCGCTTTCCGTCGAGTCGCCTCGCCTGGGCGTTACCCAGCATCGTGCTCTATGGAGTTCGGACTTTCCTCATGACGTGGCCTCGATCCTGTTCGGATCGGCGCCCGTCACGCGATCGCCTGGCTCACTCGCTCGCCTCGATGATAGCACACACGCAGGAGCATGTCAAATCGCAAGTTGACATAAAATGAAGATCCTCACCTGCTTGCCAGATGATGGCGTCTATGATAGCCTGCGAGCGTGTTGAGCCAGAGCAGATCACCAGGAGAGGGATTGAGATGAAGCACACCTATCAACCCAGCCGCTACTACAATGCCTTCGGCCCATACGAGCCGGTTCTACACATCGCCGCGGGCGACACGCTTGTGAGCCATAGCCTCTGCGCTCGCGGCCTGGATGCAGCTGGGAACAAAGTCGCCCCGCGCGGGAACCCGCTCACCGGTCCCTTTTTCATTGAGGATGCCGAACCGGGCGATACCCTGGTCGTTCGCCTTGATCGCCTGTGGCCCAATCGCGAGTATGGCTGGACGCGCACCGTGGTGGCGCCACACGTCGTGGAGGCCGCTTACGTGCGGGAATTGCCCCAAGAAGGAGATCTGGCCCGCTGGCAACTCGATCTTGGGGGTGGCACCGCCAGGCTAATCGAGCCCCAGACCGCCTTGGGGCAGATCGAGTTGGCGCTCGATCCGATGCTGGGCTGTCTGGGGGTCGCGCCAAGCCGCAAGCAGGCCATCTCCTCGGCCACCTCGGCGGAGCACGGCGGCAACATGGACTACCGCGGCTTGCGCGCTGGGGTGACGATCTACTTTCCTGTGTTTGAACCGGGCGCATTGCTCTTCTTCGGCGACGGGCATGCGGTGCAGGGCGATGGGGAGATCATCGGCACGGGCATCGAGATCTCATTCGATGTCGAGCTGACCGTCGACGTACTCAAAGGCAAGACCATCGGCTGGCCGCGAGGCGAGAGCGCCACGCACATCTTTACCATCGGGAACGCCAGGCCGCTGGATGGAGGCGTGCAGCACGCCACCACGGAGATGATGCGCTGGCTTCGCGAGGAATATGGCCTCGATGCCTATGGCGCCAGCATTCTGCTCGGGCAATGCGTGGAATACGAGGTGGGGAACGTGTTTGACCCAGCCTTCACCATGGTCTGCAAGGTCTCCAAGGAGGTGCTCGACAAGATCGCGCCTGCCTAACCATTCGTGAGGGCTTCTGGCAGAGTCTCGAGCAGTCGTCGCCTCGCGCCAAGCTGCTGCCGTCGGAGAGGCGATACACTCTCCGAGCGCATATTTGCGCGCTTGGGCAGTGCCTGCTATATTCTGCAACGGTGAGGTTATGGCAATCTGCGCCAAGGCCCGCCAGCCGCTTGGCGGTCAAGCCGAAGATCTCGGGCGAGGCTCAAGCGCCACTGGCGAGATGCGCCGATTTTGGGCCAGCGGCGCGGTAAGGCTCGGCGAGAAAGGTACCCCAGCGTCACGACCAAGAGATCATGGAACAAGGAGGGTGGAATGTGGCACGCGAGACCCATACCTGACGTCGTCGAGGAGCTGAACACCTCTCGGCGGGAGGGGTTGACGTCCAGTGAAGCCAGGCAACGATACGAGCAGTATGGGCCTAATCAACTGAAAGAGCGCCCACGTCCTAGCTTTCTGTCGCGCCTGTGGGAGCAATTGAGCCAGTTCCTGGTGGTGATTCTGATCGTCTCAGCGATCGTCTCGGGCATCATCGGGGTGAACGAATTTCGCAGAACCGGCGAGATGACTGAGTTTATCGACGCGATCGCCATTATGGCCATCGTGACGCTGAACGCCATCCTGGGACTGGTTCAGGAAGGCCGAGCGGAACAGGCGTTGGAGGCGCTGAAAAAGATGACGGCGCCCAACGCGACGGTGCTACGCGATGGCCAGCAGCAGGTCATTCCAGCCGCGCAACTGGTGCCTGGCGACCTGGTGATTTTGGAGACCGGCAACTATGTGCCTGCCGATGTGAGGCTGATCGACAGCGCCAACCTGCGCATCGAGGAGGCCTCGCTCACGGGCGAATCGGTGCCGGTCGAAAAGTACGCCGACCAGATCGTAGCCGAGGACGCCAGCCTGGGCGACCGTATGAACTGCGGCTATATGAGCACCATGGTGACCTACGGTCGTGGACGCGGTATCGTCGTCGCCACGGGCATGCAGACCGAGATCGGCAAGATCGCCGAGATGATCCAATCCACCGGCGAGGATCCCACGCCCTTGCAGATCAAGCTTGAGCAGTTAGGCAAGTGGCTGGGCATCGCGTCTCTGGTGGTCTGTGGTATTGTCGGCCTGATCGGCATCCTGCGAGACACGCAGACCAGTTTGATCTTCAGCGCGGGGCTGGGCACCTATTTCACCCAATCTACCGAGACACTGATCGAGATGTTCATGATTGCCGTCAGCCTGGCGATCGCCGCTGTGCCGGAGGGACTGCCCGCCGTGGTGACGATTTGCCTGGCCTTGGGCATGCAGGAGATGGTCCGGCGGCATGCGCTCATCCGGCGCTTGCCGGCCGTCGAGACGCTTGGCTCGGCCACGGCGATCTGCTCAGACAAGACCGGCACGCTCACCCAGAACCAGATGACCGTGACCGCGATCTATGCGGATGATAAGCTGGTCAATGTCTCTGGCCATGGGTATGTGCCCGAGGGAGAGTTCTCGCAGAATGGCAACACCATCTCCGTGGGGGACTATCCCGGCCTGTCGAAACTGAACCTGGTCGCTCTGTTGTGCAATGACGCGCGCCTCGAACAAGGGCGCGAGGGGGACAATGGGGATAGCGGCTGGCGCATGATCGGCGATCCGACCGAGGGGGCGCTGGTTGTGATGGCAGGCAAAAGCGGCCATTGGAAAGATGAGATCGAGACCCAATATCCTCGCGTGGACGAAGTGCCCTTTGATTCCAAGCGCAAGCGCATGTCGACGATTCATCGTCTGCCCGACGGCTCATACGAAGCCTATGTCAAGGGCGCACCCGATATCATGCTGGAGCTGTGCAGCCACACGTACATTGACGGCCAAGTGCTGCCCCTGACGCCCGAGATGCGCGAACGCGTTTTGGGAGTCAATCATCAGTTGGCCTCTAACGCCCTGCGCGTGCTGGGCATGGCCTACCGTCCTCTGCCGGACAAGCCGGAAAAGCCAACGGCTGAGACGATTGAGAACGGCATGATCTTCGTCGGACTGACCGGCATGATCGACCCGGCTCGCCCCGAGGTGCGTCCTGCCATCGCCACCGCGAATCATGCCGGCATCAAGACGGCCATGGTCACCGGGGATTACGAGGATACCGCGGTTGCCATTGCCAGGGAGCTCGATCTGCTGAGAGATGGCGACGACCTCGAGAACAAGGTGCTCGCCGGGCGCGATCTTGACCAGATCACTGACGAAGCCCTGGTGGAGCATGTGGATGATGTGGTCGTCTATGCGCGCGTATCGCCCGAGCACAAGGTGCGCATCGTAGATGCCCACAAGCAGCGCGGACATATCGTCGCCATGACCGGCGACGGCGTCAATGACGCTCCGGCGCTCAAGCGCGCTTCGATCGGCGTGGCCATGGGCATCACGGGCACCGATGTCTCCAAAGAGACGGCCGATATGGTGCTGACCGATGACAACTATGCCTCGATCGTTTCGGCGGTAGAGGAAGGGCGCATCATCTTTTCCAACATTCGCAAGTTCGTCTACTATCTCTTGAGCTGCAATATGGGCGAGATCATGATCCTGTTCGTATCCATGGTCGCGAACTTGCCCTTGCCGTTGACCGCTCTGCAGCTCCTGGTGCTCAATCTGGTCACGGATGGCGCGCCGGCCCTGGCGCTGGGCATGGAGAAGGGCGACCCAGATATCATGGACGAACAGCCACGCCCGGTGAACGAGCCGATCATCAACGGCGAGATGGTGTGGGGCACGGTCGTGCAGACTTTCGCCATCGCCGGATCCGTTCTGGCCGCCTTTCTCATCGGCCTGAATCGCTTCAACGATCAACTGGCCCACGCCCAAACGATGGCCTTTATCACGCTATCTTCCTCCGAGCTGTTCCGGGCCTACACGGCGCGTTCTGAGCGCTTCCCGGTCTTTCGCATCGGGGTCTTTGGCAACAAAGTCATGCAGTGGGCCGTGCTCGGCTCGCTGTGCGTGCTTTTGGCCACGGTGTACATACCCGGGCTCAACACGGTGGTGTTCGGGAATGTGCCTCTCGACTTCTCCGATTGGGTGGTGGTCTTTCCGCTCATGCTGGTGCCGGCCGCCGCAGCCGAGCTGCACAAGGTGGCGCGCGCGGCGCTCAGGCGACGCCGAGCCTGAACCGTCCGCAAAGGGCCGCACCGACAGAACAGCGCAGGGGGGAGGATACCAAGATCTCCCCCCTCTTGCTTTTCTTCTCTCCTACTTTGGGTGGGGCAGATTCATCTATCCCAACGTCGGTCAGGCTGCCAGAAGCCCAACTTGGGCGTATTCCACTCGTCGGTAGGGCCAAAAAGCGCGCTCGGCGGCCGCAGATTGGCCTCGATGCCCTCGTAGTTCAGATCCACGCCCAGGCCCGGCTTTTCCGGCACCGCCACGTACCCTTCCTCCATCAAGGGATCGGCGAGACCTGTGACGAGGCCCTTCCAGAAGGGCAGATCGACGGCGTGGTTCTCCAGAGCCACAAAGCTAGGGATGGCCGCCGCACAATGGATATTGGCCATGAAGGCGATCGGCGAGCCCGCAAAGTGCAAGGCCGTGGGAATGCCAAAACGCTCGGCATAGTCCGCGATCTTTTTCGTCTCCAGCATACCGCCCGAGGTGAGCAGATCGGGATGGATGATGTCGACCGCCCGCTTTTCGATCAGCTCGCGAAAGCCGTCCCACAGATAGAGCTCCTCACCAGCAGCCGTAGGTACCTGGATCGCCTGAGTGACGATGCGGTGCCCCTCGATATCCCACCACGGCATCGGATCCTCCATCCAGGCCAGGCCGTAAGGCTCCAGGGCCTTTCCCAGGCGGATCACCTCGTTGGCAGTCAGATAGCCGTGTCCAAAGTGATCCACACAGAGCGAGACATCCCAACCGACGGCCTCGCGCACGGCCGCGGCCACCTCCGCCATGCGCGCGATGCCCTCATCGGTCACTTTGGCCACCACGCCGGAGCCAGGAGCCTGGTTCCAGCGCACCATGCGATATTCGTGCTGGGTGGGCGTACCGATCAACATGCCAGGCATGCCGATCAGCACTCTGGGGGTCACATCGAACTTGATAAAGGTAAAGCCCAACGCTTTGCGCCCCAACACGCGCTCGGCGTACCCTTGGGGGGTTGGCTCGGCGGGGGTCGGCGTGTCTGCGTAGACCCGCACCTTGTCGCGGTACTTGCCGCCCAGGAACTGATAGCAGGGCACGCCATACACTTTGCCCACCAGGTCCCACAGGGCCAACTCGAGGCCCGAGACGCCGCCGCCCTCACGGCCCCAGTTGCCAAAGCGCTTGATGGCGCGAAAGAGCATATCCACGTTGCAGGGATTCTGCCCCAGCAACATGCTCTTGAACTGGAGCGCGTTCTCCTTGTGGCCTGCGTCGCGCACCTCACCGATGCCATAGACATCCTGATTGGTGTCCAGACGGATGATGGGATAGTCATAGTTCGAGGCGACCACGGCGATGCGCATGTCGGTGATCTTGAGATCGGTCGGTCGCGAGTATGTGTTGATGGCGTTCTCCACGTTGCCGAGCGCGCGTTCGTCCTGCTTTTGGGGGCTCATGATGTTCCTTTCGTCGTTGATCTGGGCTTTTCGTTTCACGGACAGGCGCATACCGACAGGCATGCGCCCGACTGCCTATGCGTTGCCTCGGGGTGGGCTTAGCTCTTGTGCCACACCAGATGGGGCTGGATGCGCTCCCAGACGCGATCGATCTCTTTCATGTCGTCGTCGCTCAACGGATTCGCGCGCGTCCGGACGCGGTTGTTCTTGAACACGCCCCGGCGGATCATGATCTCTTTGGCACACGACATGCCGAACAGCCCCTCGATCATCAGAGCGGGCATCAGCTTCTCAAAGAGGTCGCCGGCCTCATCCATCTGGCCCTCATCCAGGAGATCCCAGATCCTTTGCACCACGTCGCAGAACTGACAGGCGTGCACCGTGCCCACCGCGCCACGCTGCCATTCGGTGATGGAATAGCGCGCGCCGGCGCCGCCAGCCACCCCGGCGAGATCGGGGCAGTTGCGCTTGACCAGGGCGCCGATGCGCTCCGGCTCGGGCGGTACTTCCTCCTTGATCCAGCTCACGTTCTTGATCTCGGTGCACATGCGGATCACCTCGTCCCCCGAGAGGGCTGCCACGCTGGCATTCTGGATCCACACCGGCACCGATACGGCATCGGAGATCGCCTGATAGTAGGCGCGGATCGTCTCAGTATCGTGGCGATGGATGTAGGATGGCATGGCAATCACCGCGTCGGCCCCGACCTTCTGGGCATACTCGGCATAGCTCACGGCCAGAGGCGTGTTGACGGCCGCCACATTGGCGATGATTGGCACACGGCCCGCCGAGGCCTCCACTGGAACCCGGATAAGGGTGCGCCGCTCGTCCTCCGACAGGAGGCGGAACTCGCTCACCATCACCGGCACCACGATGCCACCCACGTTCGACTCGCAGCAAAAGTCGATCTCTGCGGCCAGCACATCCTCATCCACGCGGTCTTTCTCGTCATAGGGCGTCATCGGAATCGCGAAACTGCCGAACAGCTTTCGGTTGGCCATCTTTAGCTCCTTTGTCTCCAGGTTAGCTTCGCTGCCTCAGCGCGGGTAACCAAGGCATTCTGTCACAGGTGCCACCCTGTCGTCAAGCGACTCGGGCCAGACGACTTACGACTCGATTCCGTTTCGAAAGATCAGGCACTCCAGCGATCATCGGGGCGCCAGGGTCCCAACTTGGGCGCATTCCACTCCTCGGTGGGCTCAAACAGGCCAGGTCGCCGGAGGCTGGCT
>JAFGLK010000444.1 GCA_016928125.1 Anaerolineae bacterium | reverse complement strand
TGTCGCTCCTCGTCCAGTGGCCCGTGAGGCGCCATACAGCTATAATGACGCGGTAAGGCAGAAATGGTTACGTGTGGGAATAAAGTCCCTCTGAATGGAGGCCGAACATGGCTGCGAAACGCGCCGTTGGCATTGTCACCGACACCACAGCCAGCTTGCCCGCAGGCTTTGCAGCAGCTCATCACATCCCCGTCGTGCCTCAGGTGATCGTGTTCGGCGAGCGGACCTACCTTGAGGAACGCGAGATCAGCTACGGGCAGTTCATCAGCCAGCTCAGGACGGCCAGCGAACTGCCCAAGACCCAGGCCCCTCCCCCGGGCGAGTTCGTGAGCGTGTTCGGCCAAGAGCTGGCCCGCGCCGAGAGCCTGATCTGCATTCACCCATCCAGCGACGTGAGCGGCACGGTGCGTTCGGCCATGACGGCCCGAGAGAGCGCCTTCCCGCAGGCTGACATCCGCATCATCGACACGCGCACCATCGCAGCGGGCCTCGGTGCCATCGTGCGCGCTGCGACAGCCTGGGCAGAGTCAGGCCTCACCGCAGATGAGGTAGAAGCCCGCATCCGCGAGATGATGGCGCGCAACAGAACCTACTTTCTGGTTAGCACGCTCGAGTACCTGCGGCGTGGAGGGCGCATCGGCACAGCGTCGGCCTTGGCGGGCAGCGTCCTGCGCGTCAAACCGATCCTCGAATTCGTGGATGGCCACGTCGCACCTCTCGAGAAGGTGCGCACCCAGGAGCGCGCTCTGGGGCGCCTGCTCGACCTCGTGGTGGAGCACTGCCCGCGCTCTGCCGAGTCCTACCTGTGGGTCATGCACGCCGACGCGCAAGTTGAGGCGGAGCAATTTGCCGAGCGGCTACGCGCGCGTCTGGGCATCGAGGAGATCCCCCTGCTGGGCGTGGGCGCCGCCATCACCACCCATGCTGGCCCGGGCGTGCTGGGCGTATCCTTTTTCGAGAGCTAGCCCGGTAGAAGGGCCAGATCGCAGGCCCTGTGCCAACCGCATATCGTCACATCTTGCGGCAAGCGGTGAACTGGCGTAGCATAGCTCTGTCCGAAAACCCTCGTGGAAGGAATAAGTAGATATGGCAGCATGGCAGACGGCAGACATTCCCGTTGACGGGCTCTCGATCCACTATGTGCGCACCGGCGGGGACAGATCCCCTCTGGTGATGGCGCACGGCCACAGCGATCATGGTCTGTGCTGGACGCGGGTGGCCAAGGCTCTAGAAGCTGATTATGACCTGATCATGTACGACGCGCGCGGGCATGGCCTCTCGGGCGATGGGGATGTCCCGGGCAGCCGCGAGGTGATGGCTCACGACGCGGCTGGGCTGATCAAAGCGCTTGGCCTCGTGCGCCCCGGCCTCATGGGGCACTCGATGGGCGCTGCGACGGCTGCTATCACTGCTGCTCTGTATCCTGAAGCGGTCAGCTACATCATCCTGGAGGATCCTCCCTGGTTCGACCCCGAGACGCGTGACCAGCGGCATCGCAACCGCGACCGCCGCCAAGCGCCCGAGCCTCAGACCCGCGACGGATGGTTGGCGCTCTATCGTGAGCGCTATGCCGACCCGCATGTGGATGACATGATCCCTTGGGCCGAGGCCCAAATGCAGTTCCGACAACACCGTCGATACCCGCGCTCGCCGGATGCTCGCCCCTGGCAGGAGTTCGCCGCGCAGATCACCTGCCCGGCCTTGCTGATCACGGGCGATCCCGAGAAGGGATCCATCGTCACGGCGCAGGTGGCTGCAGAGGCCTTACGCCTGATGCCCAGGGCTGAATTGGCCCACATCGCCGGGGCAGGCCACACCGTCCGCCGGACGCAATTCGACGCTTACATGGTCGCCCTGCGGGCCTTCCTGGCCAGGCGTTGAGCGGCGCCCGTGCTCAGGCCGGGCCGGAATCGGAACGGTCGAAAATCCGTTTCAGGGTTTGACCGAACCCCGAAGCTGCGTAGACTGGAACCTCACACCCGGTTAGCACCCGGCGCATGATCTCATCGGGCCATAGGGAGGTACAGCAGATGGATATCGCCCCTGTTCAGACAGAGGACGAGCAAACGATTGCGCTCGAGCTCGAACCCATGAGCCGGAGCCACCGCCTGCGCGGGATGTTCTGGGCCAAGACTCACATGCAGTCCGTGCGCTTCACGCCGCTGGTTGGCTGCGGCGAGGATACGCTAACCGGCCACGGGCGCGATTTCGCCACCTTGTTGGAGGCCAGCGAGCCCTTCATTCAGCCTGATGAGCTCATCGTCGGCTCGTGTCTGGCGATCCCTCTAGATCCAAAAAGCCTCAATCTGGGCTACTACAACTCGCACTACCCGCCCGGTCACGAGACCTTGCTGCAGTTGGGCCTACCTGGCATCCGAGACGAGGCCCGTCGTCAACTCGAGACGGAGACAGAGCCGGGCAAGGTGGATTTCCTGAGGTCGGTCGAGCTCTCGTTCGATGCCGCATGCCGCTATGTGGCGCGCTATGCGGCCTATGCGACCGAGTTGGCCGAAGCAGAGTCCGATCCGGTCCGCATCCGAGAGCTGGAGGGCATCGCCCGAGTATGTCAGGAGCTGGCCAGCGGCAAGCCCACCTCCTTTCACGCGGCCCTGCAACTGGTGCAGTTTGTGCGCCTCTTCGGCGGGCGGGGCTGCATCGGGCGCTTTGATCAGTGGCTCTATCCTTTCTACCTCAAGGATCGGCAGACGGGACGGCTGAGCCAGGCCGAGGCGCAGCAGCTTCTGGAGTGCCTGTTCATCAAACTCAACGAGTTCGGCGACCGCTATCCCTCTCAGCCGGCCGTCGATGCCGAGGGCAAGCCGCTCCCCATCGTGGTGAATGATGACCTGCGCAACATGGCCCTGGCGGGACAGACGCCCCAGGGCGAGGATGCCTGCAACGAGTTGACCTACATGTGCCTGGAGGCTTCGGCCAAGCTGATGATGCCCGAGCCCAAGCTCAACGTACGGTTCTTCCCCGGATCGCCGCGCCGGCTCTTGCGGGAATGCTGCCGCGTGCTCTCCAAAGGCACCAACGTGCTGGCGGTGTTCAACGATGAGGTGGCGGTGCCGGCGTTACTGCGCCTAGGCGTCCCCATCGTGGATGCGCGGGACTATTGTAACGATGGCTGCTCAGAGCTGATCATCGGCGGCAAGGGCACGATTCAGTTCCAGGTATACGATTCGCTGCAGGCCCTCACCGACACGGTGCTTGAGGCGCCCGAGCCCTATGCCACATTCGAGGATTTGATGGAAGCGTTCAAGGCCCACCTGACGCCCTTTATGCCTGAGGGGCACGGCGAGGTCGAGCCGGTCACCTTTCCCTTTTTCGCCGCAAGCATCAAGGATTGCCTGGCCAAGGCGTCGACCACGGGCAGCCGTTATAGCATGTACGGTTCGATCCTGGCCGAGGTGGGCAACAGTGCCGACGGTCTAGCGGCCATCAAGCGGTTGATCTACGAGGACAGGGTTGTCACCTGGAATGAGCTCGTGGTGGCTCTCAAGGCGGACTATGCGGAGCGCGAGCCATTGCGGCAGATGATCCTGCACCGAGCGCCCAAATATGGCAACGACGATGACGATGTGGATGTCGTTGCCAAGGAGATCGCCGAACATTTCTGTGACGGCGTTCACAGCCGTGGCTGCAACCCCATCGGCCCGGGCGCCAAGCGCGCTGCCGGGCTGATGTGTTTCGGCATCCACCGCAAAAGGGACCTGCCGGCTTCGCCCGACGGACGCCGTCAGGGCGACCTGACCGCCAACAGCTTTTCCCCTGCAGTCGGCATGGACCGCAGCGGCCCCACGGCGGTGCTCAAGTCGGCCGCCAAGGTGGATCTGAGCCGGGCCTCACACGGCTCGGTGTTGGATGTGGCCCTGCACGCCTCGGTATTTCGTGGCGAGGAGGGCATGACCAAGTTGGAGGCGTTGGTCGAGTCATTCCTCAAGATGGGTGGCCCAGCTACGCTCCAACTCAACGTGATCGATCGCGACACGTTGCTCAAAGCGCGCGCCGATCCCGACAACCCCGAATATCGCACTCTGATCGTGCGGGTGTGGGGCTTTTCGGCCGTATTCGTCGAGCTGCTGCCCGAGCTCCAGGATCACGTGCTGGCCCGCACAGAGCACGGCATGAGCGCCTGAGCGCTCGCATCCTCTCGTCGCTGGAGATGGATAGAGATAGCAAGGGGCTCATAGAGTAGCTCGCATGAGCCCCTTGGCGTCGTTGGGGGAGCGCTGCGGTGTGTTGTGCGCTCTGCCATTTGCCATGGCCTGCGCTCTCGATGTCGCGGCTTAGGCCGTCAGAGGAGGCGAGATGAAACTCACGCAGGATCTCTACATGGTGGGCAGCGGGCAGATCGGCTTGTCCCACGTTCTGGATTGTCACCTCTATCTACTGGACACGGGCGCGGGGCTGATCGGCTTCGACGCGGGCGCGGGACGCGAGCCGGAGCGGATCATCGCCAACATCCGCGCCGATGGCCTTTCCGAGCGTGACGTCGCCTACATCCTGCTCACCCACAGCCACGCCGACCACGCCGGCGGTGCGAGCGCGCTCAAGGCCCTCTCGGGTGGCCGGATCGCCTGCTCGGAGATCGAGGGGCGCTTGCTGGCCGAGGGTTCGGACGAGGAACTGGGCCTGTTGGCCACCAAGCGCAGCGGCGTCTATCCGCAAGACTATGTCTATGCCCACATCGAGCCGGATCGGATCCTCCAGCCTGAGGAGACGCTGCGCCTGGGGCGCTACACGCTGCGGACCATTCAGGTGCCCGGGCACAGCCCCGGCTCGCTCTGTTTTCTCCTGGATGACGGCGCG
>JAFGLK010000443.1 GCA_016928125.1 Anaerolineae bacterium | reverse complement strand
GTGGTGACGCCCTCGATGATCCCCCTGGCCCAGGCGCGGGCTTGCTGGTGGTTCTCCCATTCCTCACTGAAGGACCGTACCACCGAGACGCCAGCCCGGCGCTCGCTCGTGGGACGCGCACCCGGTCTGGCATAGGGGCGCAGCGCCGTCTCAAGCGCTTCACGGCTCTGCCCGGCGTACCACTCGAGGGCCTGGCGATAGAGGGCGCGCTGCTCGGTCTGGCCGCGCTCAAAGCGGCCGAACGCCTCCCGTTTGGCCTCCAGGGCCGCCAGGACATGCGCCGGACTCAACATGGCTTAGGGCGCCTCCGTGTGACTTCCGCGCTCATCCTTGACGATGCGGATGCAGCTTTGGGCCACCCGCTCAAAGGTGTCGTCGTGGCTGATCACAAAGATCTGGGAAAAGCCCCGCACCTGCATGATCCGCTCGGCCAGCCCCTCGCGCCGCTCGGGATCGAGATGCGCGGTGGGCTCATCGAAAAAGGCCACATCCATATCCGACGTCTCGCGCAAGAGCGCCAGCCGCAGCGCCAGCGCGGCGCTCATCTGCTCGCCTCCCGAGAGCTGGCGGAAGGTGCGCTGATGCCCCTTGGCCTCGAGGACGAGCTCATAGTCAGTTGACCATTCGAGCCGGCCTGTGTGGTCGCTCATGATATCCGCATAGATGAGGGAGGCCTGACGCGAGACCTGGGCCACCAACTGCCGGGTGACGTATGGCCCAGCCTCGCGCAGCAGGCTGCGCACCCGCTCCAGCAGGCCCTGCATCGCCTCAGCGCGCTGATGCTCTCTTTGAATGTCGGCGAGCTCGCGCTCCAATCCCCCCAGGCGCTCTACCTCCTCCACCACCTGCCGGTGGCGCTGATCGCTCGCCTCGGTCTGGGCGCGGACGGCGGCCAGCTCGGCAGCCATGTCCTGATAGGCGTCGCGGAGGCGGACGTGCTCGTCGGCTTTGTAGCTCGCACCCAGGCGCTCGGCCTCGACGCGTGCCTGCCCCAGATGCGCGCGCGCGGCCTCCAGCCGCCCCTGGGCTTCCCCAACCCGTGCGGCGCGCGCCGGCCGCTGTTGGGCGACCGCGAGATGCCGCATGTATGCATCGTACAGCGCTCGGTTTTGGTTGCGTTGCGCACGAGCCGCCTCCATGGCACCCTCGAGCTGAGCGTACGTCGCCAAGCGCGCCGCCAGGCCCTCGATCTCTTGGGATAGTTCCTCGACGCGCTGCAGGGCCTGCGCCCGCTGCGCGCCCCGCACCTCGCGCTGCCTCAGCCGATCCTGACAGAGCTGCGCCTCGCGCCGCGGATCGCCCAGCAGCCGAAGCTGTTCCGCCAGGCGCTCCCTGCGCCTGGGCGCGTCAGCCAGGCGCTCCGCCTCCTGCCTCGCTTCGGCCTCATCGCGCACGTAGCGCTCCAAGCGCTCCCGCGTCCGAGCCAGGTCGGCGGCCGTCCTAAGCGCCCGTAGAAGACGCTCGATCTGGCCGCGCCGATCCGTCAATTGGGCGCTCTCAGCCCGACTAGAGGCCAGGCGCTCTTGCGCCAGCCTGGCGGCCTCGGCCAGCTCGTCGGCGCGGATCCTGTTGCGCCTGAGGAGCTCGTCGCGATGCTCGGGCGTGAGCTCAGCCTCGCAGACCGGGCATCTGGCCGTGTCGGTCTGTCTTAGCGTCTCGCTCTGCCTGAGCAGGCGCCGCCGCTCCGCCTCGGCTGCAGTCTGGTCCCGCAGGGCCTCGCGCTCCGACTGGGCCAACGCCTCGACGCGTTCACCCAACGCTTGCGCCTCCCGTTCCAGGACGCTGGCCTGGGTGATATCGGCCTCGATGGCCTCCACCTCCGCCTGGGAGCGGACCGATTCCTCTCGCAACTGGCGCTGGCGTCTCTCAGCTTCGCCCAAGAGCCCGCAATCGCGCTCGGCGCCGGCCATCTCCGCCTCGATCAACTCTTGTCGCGTCACCGCCGGCTCGAGCTCGGCCAGGCGGCGCGCAAACTCGGCCAACTCGGACAACTCGCGCTCGAGCTGTTCAGCGCGCGTGCGCTGCGAGGCGAGGGCCAGCTCTATCTCCGCGCGTTCGGCATTCAGCCGATCCCGCTCCTGGCGCCGCTCCTCTAGTTGGGCCAGCTCGGCCTCGGCGCGCTCGTAGGCCTCATAGCCCGGCCGCGCTTGGGCCACCTGAGCGCAGGCTGCCTCGGCCTCCTCCAAAGCCTCGCGGGCCGCACTCAACCGGTCCTCCTCACGCAGTGCCGCGTTTTCCGCCTGGCGCGCCTCCTCCAGGGCGCGATCGAGCTCTCTCTTGTGGGCATCCAACTGGCCCAGCGCCTGGCGGGCAGCCTCCAACCGGCGCTCGATTTCCTCGCCGCGCTCGCGCAGGCTCACAAGCTGCGCCTCCAGCCGCTCCAGTTCGGCGCGCAGCCCCGACAGGGGCATCAGCTCGCCCTCGGCGCGGGCGATGCGCTGCGACAGCTCCTCCACCTGCCTGCGGAGCTGGCCCTGCGCAGAGCGCAGATTGTCGCTGGCGCGTCGGTATTCGTCCACCCGCAGCAGTGGGTCAAAGGTGGCCTTGCGCACGCTGGGCACCTGCTGAAAGGGCGCCGTGAAGGTGCCCTGGGGCACGCCCACGGTGTTCTCAAAGAGGTAGGAGAGCTCGACGCCGGGCTCGATGCAGAGGTGCTCATACAACCACTGCTGTACATCCGCCGCGGACTCGGCCAGCACAGCGTGATCCATCTCGGGATCGAGGACCCGGTAGCGGGTGGTGGCGCGCTCGGAAAAGCAGCGCTCGACCTCGTACTCGCGCTCATCGAACGAGGAGATCAGGCGCACCACCACGCTGCCCGCATTGGCGCCCTCGCTGAGCAGATTGGCCAGGGTGGTCCCTGACGGGTGATGATCAAAGAGCACAAAGCCGATCGCCTCCAACAGGCTGCTTTTGCCTGCTCCGTTGGCGCCAATGATCGCGTTGGTGCCCTGCCGAAAGGCGATGGTGGTGCGATCGGTGTAGCTCTTGAAATGCTCCAGAGTCATTTGCGTGATCAGCACAGGCCCGCACTCTCCCCAAAGTGGCGCAGCTCGTCCAAAAGCAGCTCGGGATCGCTGCGCGCCAAAGCCAAGCGCTTGAGGTTGAGCGTCAGATCGGCCCAGGCCTCGGCGTCGTCGGCACGACGAGCGTCGCGCAGCAGCAACTCGACCAGCACCTGGCGCTCGAGCTCGGGGCGCGACAGGGAGGCGTTCATCTGCACAGGAAAGTCGCTGGGCACGGTCTCATCGCGCACGTGGCACACCACCGGATCGCAGGCCGCGCGCACCAGCGCTTCGATGGCGCCCACATCCAGATCGGCGCGATCAAAGGGCAGGATGCCCGTGAGGCGCAACTCGACCACCGGCGACTCGGGCGGCTCCTCGGCGCGCACTGCCTCCTCGAGCAGGCGCGACACTCCTTCAGTTAGCGCCTGCGGGTCACGATACCGATCCACGGGGAAGGGGAGCAAGAGGAAGGGGCGCTGCGGCACGCCCAGGCGAGTTACGCGGTGGGGCGGGCTCTCCCCCAGGGCCACTTGCACATCCAGATAGCCACGCTCGGCCCACTCGACCTCCTGGATGCTGTTGGCCTCGAGCGAGCCCGGGTTGTAGAGCCAATCATCCTGCATGAACGGCTTGTGGATGTGGCCGAGCGCCAGGTAGTCGACGTGCGGCCTCAGAACCTCTAGGTCGTTGCGGGTCAACGTGGCCGCGTACTGATCGAGGATGCCCTGCAGCCCGGCGTGCAACATCAGCGCGCAATAGCTGGGCCGCGGCCCCGGCAAGGCCTCCAGTGCCTGGGCCAGGTCACCCACGACCCGCGAGGTGCTGGCCCCGAAATAGCGCACGCCGATGATGCGCACGCCCTCGGGCAGATCCACGTAGGCGCCCGCGCCCCGCTCCACCGACCAGGGCTCAAGCCTCAGTCGGCCCTCACTGTACGACACGCTCAGCAGAGTGAGCAACCCCATGTTGGACAGGAAATCGAGCCACGACAGGCTATCTCGGGTCTGGGGCCGCTCGTGGTTGCCCTCAACCGCCAGGACGCGAATGCCTACATTGCGCAGCCGAATCAGCTCTTGGGTAGTCAGGTAAAGGGTCAGGGGATCAACCGTGCGCTTGTGGAACAAGTCTCCGGCCAAGAGCAGGAAATCCACGTGCTTGTCCAGCGCGTCGACCACCAAATGCCGGAAGGCTCGCATAAAGTCATCGTAGCGCGCCGGGCTGCCATACTGCTGATAGCCCAGATGCAGATCGGCCGCGTGCAGAAAACGAACCGTCATCACGAATCAGCCGCCGGCCAGATAGCGAGGACAGGGGCCACGCACGATGATCACCCTCAGCTCGCGCGTCTCGAGCGCCGCGTCGATGGCTGCATCGAGCGCCGCTCGATCGTCGGGGGCGTAGAGGTCGGGGCGCACGCCGCACCCAGCGATGACGTCCACCAGATCCACCACCTGCTCGCGCTTTTCGCCACGCTCGTCCGTCGCGCTGCCGGGATGAGCCTGCCCGCCAGTGAGCGCGGTCGTGCCGTTGTCTAGCACGATCACGGTCATGGGCGGGCGAAATTGGGCCACGTAGGGCATGGCGTTGATATCGCTATGGAAAAAGGACGAATCGCCCACCAGCGTAACCACATGATGCGCAGGGTCGCTCTGCGCCAGGCCCATGCCCATGCCCAGGCCCGAGCCCAACGAATACTTGACATCGAACAGCTCCATGGGCGGCAGGTTAGCGCGCACCATGCAGCCCGTCTCGCCCAC
>JAFGLK010000442.1 GCA_016928125.1 Anaerolineae bacterium | reverse complement strand
GCCGCTCTCTTGGTGGAGCGGGGCTTTGCTGTGTCGGGGGTGACGCTGCGTCTTTGGCGTGAGGGTGCCGACAGTCAGAGCAGCATGGATGCGGACATTGCCAGCGCTCAGGCTGTGTGCGCCCAGTTGGGCATCGAGCATCGCGTCCTGGATGTGTCCCGGGAATTCTATCATGCCGTCGTCGAGTACTTTGCGAGCGAGTACATCCAGGGACGAACACCCAATCCATGTGTGCGCTGCAATCGCTGGCTGAAATTCGGCTTGCTGCTGGAACGGTTGTCGCTCTGGGGAGCGGACGCTCTGGCGACCGGCCACTATGCACGCGTGGCGCGTGTGGATGACGGCTTTCGGCTGCTGCGCGGTCTCGATGCGGACAAGGATCAGTCCTATTTCCTGTACATGCTTGGCCAGCAGCAATTGGGGTCGCTGCTCTTCCCGCTTGGCGACTGGCGCAAGGCGCACGTACGTGACTATGTGAAGAGCCAAGGGCTTGCGTTGGCTGGGCGTCCCGAGAGTCAGGACGTGTGCTTTATGCGAGATGCGGACTATCGTGACTTTGTCCAGAGGCATTGGCCGGAAGCGGTCCAGCCCGGCCCGATCTATGACGCCCAGGGGCGCTATCTTGGGGAACACCGTGGGCTGCCCTTCTACACCATAGGCCAGCGTGAGGGACTTGGGATCTCGGCGCCCCGGCCCCTATATGTGCTTGAGATTGACAGTGCCAGGAACGCGCTGGTGGTGGGGCACGCGGAGGCATTGGGCAACAGTGCGTTGTTGGCAGAAGAGGTCTCATACGTGGGCGGCTCTCCATTGTCCCCGGCCTCGACGATCACCGCCAAGATCCGCTATCGCGCACGGGAGGTGGCCGCCCGGTTCTGGCCCTTGCCGGGCTGGCGCGCGCGATTGGTCTTTGACCAACCTCTGCGCGATATCACGCCTGGTCAAGCGGTTGTATTCTATCGTGGCCAGGAGGTTTTGGGAGGCGGCCTGATCTCACGCGCCCTATCAGACGGCCCGCGCTGATCCGTGGGGCTCCGCCACTGTTGGTTCGACTCTGAATGGGCACCCGCACACTGAGAGGTATGGGCAGATGCTATCATCGCCGATCTTTCTGTTGGGCTCCGCATTCGCGACGCTCTGGGCATCACTTTTCCATCTGCTTCTAGGGCGTGGGTGGACAGATCTGGTCCGCTTCTGGTTCATCGCTCTGGTCGGGTTTGCCATTGGGCAGTTGATGGCCCAGGTCATCGGTCTTCCCTGGCCGACTCTCGGGCAGGTGCGCGTGATTGAGGCGACGGTTGTTTGTTGGGTGGCCATGTTCGTTGCGCACTGGGTCAAAGTGTGATACAATGGGGGCGCTGTCGGTTGTGCTCTCGACACAGTCGTAGTATACAGCCTTGGAGGAGGAAGCAGCATGTGGCTTGGAGCCGTTAGAGACATAGCCATTGTGTTGCTGGCTCTCGAGTCGCTGGTGATCGGAGTGCTGCTGGCGCTGATGCTGCTCCAACTGCGCAAGCTAGTGCGCCTGCTACGCGAGGAGATCGCGCCCCTCCTGAATTCGGCGAACGAGACAGTGGGCACGGTTCATGCCACGGTTGATTTCGTGAGCCAATCGGTTGTTGACCCCCTGATTAGGGCATCTAGCTATGCGACGGGGACGGTGCACGCGCTGCGCAACCTGCTGTTCGTTGGGCGCAGGTTAGGTCGTAGATCGAACGGGGACAGCGGACCTTCCAACGTTTGACCTTGGCTGGCCGTGGGTCGGAGGTCAGGCGGCCATAGTCTTTCAGGAGTTGTCTGTGAGCCAGAGGCTCACCGCTGAGGGTGAAGCTGGCTTATAGGCACGCATTCTCAGGGGAGTTGGCTTATGAGCCCCGGCTCGCCGCTGCGGATGAAGATGGCTCATAGGCACGCATTTTCAGGGGAGGGCAGAATGGCACAAGGAGAAAGCTCGGGCGAGTTTGTGGCAGGCTTTCTGTTCGGGGCTTTTGTTGGCGCAGTATTGGCCTTGCTGTTTGCGCCGGCTCCAGGCGAGGAATTGCGCGGTCAGTTGCGTGAAAAGAGCATTGAGCTCAAGGAACGCGCCGCCGAATTGTCCCATGAGGCGGGCGAGCAGACCGAAGTGCTACGCGCCAAAGGTCGCGCGCTGATCGATGAGCAAAAAGTGCGTTTTCAGGAGGCCATCGAGGAGGGGAAAAAGGCAGCAGCCCTCAAGAAGGAGGAGCTGCTGACGCAGTTTGGATCCCCCGAGCCCGCCGAGGAAGAGGCCGAGGCCTAAGCTCACAGTCGGTCTCGCGATGGGGCGCGTTGGCTCAACCTAGAGACACGAGCAGGGCATGACGCCTCGCAGCGAGGTGTGTGCCCTGTTTGCTTGCAGGCGGAGTCGCTTGATGGCCTGCGGCAGTCTGAGGAGCAGATCGCCTGCTAGCAGGCCAGCCAGTCCGATTTCTGCGCTCGCCAGCTCACCCGACCACCCATGCACATAGGCCCCGCACTCGGCCGCATCGTAGGCGTTCATCCCTTGCGCGAGTAGCCCCGTGATCGCCCCCGCGAGCACATCTCCCGTTCCCGCTGTCGCGAGGATGGGATTGGCAAACGGGATCACGCTCAATGCGCCTGTGGGCGAGGCCACCACTGTATAAGCTCCTTTGAGCACCACAGTGCAATTCCACTTGCGCGCAGTGTCTCGGGCTATTCCAAGGCGATCTTCCTCAACGTCCTTGACTGTGCAGCGGCACAGACGCGCCATCTCTCCCGGATGAGGCGTCAGGATACATGTCTGCGGCAGCCAATCCCACCAGCGCGGCTCTTGAGCCAGCAGGTTGAGACCATCGGCATCGATCACGGTGGGAGGCAATCGGTTGGGCGCCTTGCTTTCGGGGAGAGGGGCACGGAAGCCGATCCGCCTGGAAGATCGGTCCCCGCTTCGCAATAGCGTCTGGATGAACTCGCCGGTGACCTCTTCAGTCCCGAGACCCGGGCCGACTAGCAAAGCATCATACTCTGGAATCCTCTCAGACACGATCCGGACCGCATCTGGCACCAGAGCCCCCATATCGCTGGGCAACACCAGAAAGGTCGTCTCGATGAGTTTGCTGGCCGCGAGGGGATACACCGGGCCGGCCACGGCGAGCGTCACCAGGCCCGCTCCCACTCGATAGGCTGCCTCAGACGCGAGGCAGGGGGCGCCGACGTAGTTGGTCGAGCCGGCAACGATCAAGGCCTTGCCAAAGGTGCCTTTGTGGCTGTCTCTCGGTCGAGTGGGCAAGCGACTGCCCACAAGTTCAGGGCTGGCTACGGTGATAGCCTGCGCCTCATCCTCGCCCATCTGAGTATCGATGCCGATATCCGCAACCCAGAGCTTGCCTATATGATCGGCGCCAGGGAAAAGCAAGTGCCCGAGCTTTGGGCAGGCCAAGGTCACGGTCAGGTCGGCCTTGAGCGCCAGCTCTGAGATCTCGCCCGTGTCGACATTCAGCCCTGACGGCACGTCCACAGCTACCACCAGGGGTGAGCGCGGGCTGGAACGGTCACCGGCCTTTGCTGCGACCCGTACCGGCAGCGCTTTGGCTTTGGGGCCATGTTTGAGCCCGGCCAAAACCTCGTGCACGCTCCCTAAGAGCTGGGGCAGGTCGCCGCGCAGTGGGCCCTGTGCGCCCGTCCCCAAGAGGGCATCTACCAGCACATCCGACGCCCCGACAAGCGCCTTGAGCCGCTCCCAGCCCGGATCGGCCTCCGCTCTGACGATCTCCATATGAAGCTCACTGGCGCGTTCGAGGTTCAGGTCCTGGTCCAAGGCGCGCCTCCAGAGGTACACACTGACGGCGTGACCCCACTGATGCAGATAGCGCGCCGTTACCAGACCGTCGCCGCCGTTATTCCCCGGACCCACCAACACGACGATGGCGTGACCCGAGCTCGTGATGCAGCGCTGGATGGCAAGGGCCACCGCCCGCCCCGCATTCTCCATCATGGTATCATAGGAGATGCCAGCTTGATGCGCCTTGCGCTCGATATGACGCATTTCCTCCGCTGTAACCAATCTCATGTCTGCCGCTCCCTTTGAGACCTGCGTGAATTCTATGAGGTGGCCCCTGTACTGTCAATGAAGCATGACCTGAAGTCGGACCGGCGCGCCCGTCCGTTTGTCGCGTCATGTCGGTCGTCGCCATGATCATACTCACTCAGGATGCTCTGAACCAAGGTCGACAGCCAGGTGTTGGTTCTGTCGGACGCCCGAGCGGACGTGTCGGCATCACTTGCGGATCTGGTCAAGTGGCAGTAAGCTACCGATGGCAGCTTCTCAACCTAGCGGATTCGTTACACGCGCTGAATCTGGGGCTCAAGCGCCTGAAGGAAGGAGTGCGGTGCGCAGCCATTCCACCCTCGGCCCATCTCATACAGAGCCGCCAGCCCCGCGCGAGGATCGCTCAGCCCCGCGCGAGGATCGCTCAGCCCCGCGCGAGGATCGCTCAGCCCCGCGCGAGGATCGCTCAG
>JAFGLK010000441.1 GCA_016928125.1 Anaerolineae bacterium | reverse complement strand
GCTGCGCGTCAGCGTGGTGGGCGCGGTCGAGGAGGAGGCCGCCAGCTCCAAGGGCGCCTACCATGTGGTGAACACCTGGCCCGCGCCCGATTACGCCGTGATCGGCGAGCCCAGCGGCTGGCGCCGGGTCACGCTGGGGTACAAGGGGCGCCTGCTGGTGCACTATACGCTGGAGCGCTCCATGTCGCACACGGCCGGCGAGGCGCGCGGCGCCTGCCAGCAGGCGGTGGACTATTGGTTGGGCGTGCGCGCCTGGGCCGAGGCGTTCAACGCCGACCGCACCGGCCGGTTCGACACGCTGGACCCCTCGCTGCGCCACATCCACTCCGAGAGCGACGGCCTGAGCGAGCGGGTGGAGATGCAGCTCGGCCTGCGCCTGCCCCTGGGGTTGGACCTGGACGCCTTGGAGGCCCACCTGCTGGCCAGCCGCGGCCCGGCCGAGATCGCCCTGAGCGGCCGCGAGGTGCCCTTCCGCGCCCACAAGCGCACCCCTCTGGCGAGCGCCTTTTTGGCGGCCATCCGCGGCCAGGGCGGCCAGCCAGCCTTTGTCACCAAGACCGGCACCTCGGACATGAACGTGCTGGGCCCGCGCTGGGGTTGCCCCATCGTGGCCTACGGCCCGGGCGATTCGAGCCTGGACCACACCCCCGACGAGCATCTCGACCTGGAGGAGTACCTGCGCGCCATTCGCGTGCTGGAGGATGTGCTGCGGCGGGTGGGTTCGTAGCGCGGATGGGCGATCCGCGCCCGAGGCGCGCAGGGTCGCAGTTGCGGATGGCATCCGCGCCCGGAGGGCACATGCCGTGTGCCCCTACGACGCCGCGTGCGCTACCACCCGCCCGCATAGTCCACCGAATAGGGCGAGGCCTGGCGCACGGCCCAGGCATAGAGCAGTTCGTTGATCTGGCGGATGTGCAGGTAATCGTGGGCCAGCCACGAGACGAGCACGTCGCCCGCGCTGAAGGTCAGCACGTCGCCTCCGGGGCCAAAGGGCGCCTGCAAGGTCACGTCCCAGGCGGGCGCTTGCAGCGACCGGAGCCAGGCCAACGACGCCTCCCGCTCCGCCGCAAAGCCCTCCAGGCCCTGCTGGCAGCTCCCCACCGAGATGGGTTCCTTGGGAGAGGCGACGCCCCACGCTTGGGGCGGGTCGCTCCACATCTCCTTCAGGTGCCTCCGAAAGTCAAGCCGCTCCTCGTTGTAGAGATGCCCCATGACCTCCACCAGCGACCAGGTCTCGGCGTCGGGCTTCCACTCGGCCTGCTCGTCCGATACGGGCGCCACCAGGGCGCGCACGGCCTCGGCGCTGGCGGCCAACTGGCGGATGATTTCGTTGAGTTGGATCATGTTCTGTGTTGGAGCACCGTAGCCGGATGACAGACCGGCGGCGCTCCACCTCCGTTCGTTAGAATGGGTGAATTGGGAAGCGCGCGCACAGACAGAGATGGATCAGCACCCGGGGCACATCGTAGCAGAGCGCGAGACAGGGAGCAAGCCGGGACGCGCCTGACGCTCGCCATCACCAGATCGCCGAGGGCAAAGAGGGCGCCTCCAACCGTCGCCAGGCCCATGCCCAGCATCATGAGCGCACGACAGCCCCAGCGTCGCCCGGCGGCCCCAGCCAGCGGCCCAGCAACGGTGTAGGCGATCATCTCCCTGGCGTTGCCCAGGCCCACATAGCGGGCGTCGTAGCCCATGCGCAGCAGATACAGATTGCCGAGCACCCCGGCCACGCCCACAAAGTACATGTAGATCAGCACAAAGCCCACCATAGACAGCCACGCATCCCTCGGGATGCGGCGCATCTGCTGGAGATAGGTCGCCGACACGTGAGAGCCTCCCTTCGGGTGATAGAGAAGCGATCACACTGCGGGAGTAGCGGGATGAAGCGTGAATAGATGCAGTACTGTCTACATCATAGCAGAAGCTGCGACGAAACGCAATGGGAACGGGTGCCCAACCCTCCGCGGCCCGAGGTCCGCGACCCCCGCGCCCGTTCGGCGGGTCTTGTGCCGCCGGCTCAGGCACTTGCCGCAAGACGCCTGCACCTGACGGCTGGCCGGTCTTGTGCTATAGTCCGGCATGGTTCGCCGCGAGGGCGCGACCTGCGTCGGGCGGCCAGCCCGACCTACGCGGAAGGGGGATGAGAGCGAGCATGCGTGCAGCGGTGGTCTACGGCCCGGGGGATCTGCGGATCATCGAGCGTGAGGTCCCCCGCGTCGGAGCGGGCGATTTGCTCATGCGGGTGGCGGCCTGCGGCATCTGTGGCACCGATCGACATATCTTCCACGGCGACTTTGACGCGCACCCGCCCGTGATCCTGGGCCACGAGTATGCCGGCGAGGTGGTGGCCGTGGGCCGTGCGGTGACCGACCTGGCCCCCGGCGCTCGGGTGGTGGTGGATCCCAATATCGTGTGCGGCACCTGCCGCCCCTGTCGGCGCGGGCAAGTGCACCTATGCGAGAATCTGCGCGCGCTGGGCGTGGACCTGGATGGCGGCTTTGCCGAGCTGTGTCTGGTTCCCAGGGCGCAATGCTATCCGCTTCCGGAAGGCGTATCGCTGGTCGCGGGCGCCATGACCGAGCCGCTGGCCTGCTGCCTGCACGGCCTGGATCGGGCCGGGATCCGAGCAGGGGATACGGTGGCGGTCATTGGGGGCGGGGCCATCGGGCTGATGCTCGCGCAACTGGCGCGCTTGGCGGGCGCGGCGCGCGTGGTCCTGAGCGATCCGCTGCCCGCGCGGCGCGAGATGGCGCTCGAGTTGGGTGCGGATGCGGCCCTCGACCCGGGCACGTGCGAGCATCCTCTGGCGCCAGGCAGCGCGCTGTCTGGGGGCGCCGACGTGGTGATCGAGGCGGTGGGCTCGGCGGCCACCACGGCCCAGGCCATCGACTGGGCTGCGCCTGGCGCCACCGTCCTGTGGTTCGGCGTGACGCCGCCTGGCGACACGGTGGCTGTCGAGCCGAACCTGGTCTTTCGTAAGGAGCTGACTATCCTGGGGGCGTGCATCAATCCCCATACCCACGCACGCGCGTTGGCGCTGCTCGCGTCGGGTCGGGTCCTCGTGGCGCCGTTGATCACGCGCAGCGTGGACCTCGAGGCGTTGCCAGAGCTCCTGGCGGGGCATGGGCCTGCCGCAGGCTCTGGCGACGACATCAAGACGGTGGTGTGCCCGTGAGCGTGCGCGCCGTTCTATTGGATCTCTTCGGCACGATAAGCAGCACACTTACACGACGGACCCCTACAGTAGAATGAGCTTAATCGTGCCGTCTGTGTTCACAACGACGCGGTCGATAAGTTGGCGGTAGAGCTCATTGAGCTCTTTGCCCGTCAGATCGTCAATAACGTCCACGGTCTCTTGGAGCGTTACGACAGCGTCGCGAGTCGTTTGCATCGCGGTTAGTCGGCCTTGGATTTGCGCCTGGCGTTTGCGTAGCGCGTCTGTTGCCTGTTTGTACTCATTGCGATGGCGAACGAACTCGTCCAGAGAGATAGCTTCGCTCGCATAGGCCGCGTCCCACTGCTCGCGTTCGCGTGTCGCTCTGGCAAGTTGCGCCTCTATCGCTTTGAGCT
>JAFGLK010000440.1 GCA_016928125.1 Anaerolineae bacterium | reverse complement strand
GGGCTTGATCGCCGCCAAACTTGTTGACAACCTGCTGGGTGCCGTTTTCGGAGAGGTGGATCAGC
The DNA here is from genome assembly GCA_016928125.1 of Anaerolineae bacterium. Next base: position 2,654 of record JAFGLK010000440.1, on the reverse strand, counting down.
ACGTCGCTGTGGAGCTGCTTGAGGAGGCGCTGTCATGACCTGGGCCCATGGACGTCGCCTGCGCCAGGGCGTGCAGATCCTCGCCTTTGGGCTCTATGTCTATCTGCTCTTTGCCGCCTTACAACGACGAGCGGCCTTTCCTTTGGCGGACCTCTTTTTCCGTCTCGATCCTCTGGTTGGGCTGGGAGCCATGGTGGCCAGTCGGGCCTGGATTCCACGGCTGGCGTTGGCCTTGGTGACGCTCCTGGCCACGCTGCTACTGGGCCGCGTGTGGTGCGGCTGGCTCTGTCCTCTGGGAACCCTCCTGGATTGGGTGCGCTTTCCTGCAGCGGAACGCAGGGCCGAGGGCATCTCGCCGCGTTGGCGCTCATTCAAACATATCCTGCTGATCGTCATCCTGGCAGCGGCACTGTTTGGCAATCTCTCGCTCATGATCCTGGATCCGATCACCCTGATCACCCGCACCATGACGACCTCCGTTCTGCCAGCGCTCAATCACGCGATCACGGCGACGGAGCGCGCTCTCTACGGCGTGCGTTTCTTGCGGCCCCTGGTGGACGGGCTGGAGCGCGCCCTGCGGGGAACCGTTCTGCCCGTGACCCAGCCCCTCTTCGCCCAGAGCCTCCTGATTGCGGCGCTCTTGGGTGCGATTCTGGGGCTCAATGCCCTGGCTGGTCGCTTCTGGTGTCGCTATCTCTGCCCCCTGGGCTCCTTGCTCGGGCTCTTGTCGAAGGTGGCGCTCTTGCGACCGGTGGTTGGGCGTGCGTGCAATCTGTGCGGCCACTGTGTCGAGACGTGCGAGGTTGGGGCCATCGAGACACGAGACGGCTATCAGATCGTGCCTGCCGAGTGCGTCGTCTGCCTGGATTGCCTGGCGGCGTGTCCTCAGAGCGCCGCGACATTCGCGTGGCAAGGCGGACGGCCCGCATCGCGGCGCGACTATGATCCGAATCGTCGGCAGGTGCTGGCTGGCCTTGGGGCAAGCGCTGCGGGCGTCGCCTTGCTGCAGACGGGCCTGCAGGCCAAGCAACCCCATCCCCAGCTCATCCGTCCACCAGGCGTGACTGACGAAGGCGGATTTCTCTCTCGCTGCGTGCGGTGCAGCCAATGCATGAAGGTGTGCCCCACCTCCGGCCTTCAGCCCGTGCTGATTCAGGCCGGCCTCGAAGGTCTTTGGACGCCCCAACTGGTGTCCAGGCTCGGCTACTGCGACTATAGCTGCAACGCCTGTGGCCAGATCTGCCCCTCCGGGGCGATTCCCAAGCTGGACCTAGAGCGCAAGCGAGAGACGCTGATGGGCGTGGCCGTAGTGGACCGCAATCGCTGCCTGCCCTGGGCACGCGGCACGCCGTGCATTGTCTGCGAGGAGATGTGCCCCCGCCCCGAAAAGGCCATCCGCCTGGAGGAGGCTACCGTTCCGGATGCTCGCGGCGAGCCCCTCGTGGTGCAGCGGCCCTATGTGCTTGCGGACTTGTGCATCGGCTGTGGCATCTGCGAGTACCAGTGTCCCATCGAGGGCCAGGCCGCGATCGAGGTTTACCGAAGATAGCAAGTGCTCAGGACATGCCTTCGTGCGTGGGCCTGAGAGAGGCTGCGAGGATAGACTCGACCTATGAAGCGACGCGTGTTGTGTATCGATGCCCTTCGCCAGAGCTGGCATCTGGAGGCCCTGCGCGCCGACGCGCCTTCGGCAGATCCTCGCGAGGACTATGGCCCTTTGTCGGGGGAGGCGCTGTGCCAGTACATCTTGCGGCGGAGCCCCCAAGCGCTTGTCATCGCTCGCGGCCCCATGCCCTTTCTTTCGGGGAACAAGACCACCGTCGGCTATATCTCGCCTCTCACGGGTTTTCCGCACTACAGCCTGGTCGGCGGGCGCTCCGCGGCACAGCTGTTGAGCCGCGGATTGGATGCCATCTGCCTTCCTTCGCCCGAGCGCGGGGCGACATCCGGCGATGGACCTTTGGCCTACATCATGGTCGAGGGGTATGCACCGGACCTGCAGGTCCATTTCCATCCGGCCGATGAGCTGCCCCTGGGACAGCGCAGCGCCTACTACTGGCTGATGCAACGCGAGCTGGGGGGCCAGGCAGCCCAAGGCGCAATCTTCACCATCGGACGAGGCGCTCGGCTGGGGTACGCCTCCGCCAATCTGGCTGTGGACGCGATCTACCATGCCGGGCGGGGCGGGGCCGGCCAGGTCTTGGCGCGTCATGCTGCGGCCCTGGTCCTGCGGGGGGACCTGCTGGATCCGCGCCACTACTTTGCGCTGGAGTCGAGCCCGGCCATCGACACCGACAGGGCACGTTCCACCTTTGTGCGGCATCCCAACGCCAGCGTCTCGGCCCTGCTGGAGCGACACTGCGCCCGTCTCTCCGCCAAAACAGGCGGCACCATCGCCAAGCTCTATGCCACCGGCGCCGACCCAACCGGGAAGCATACTTTGCCCTCGGCCAATGCCCGACAGGTGGGCTATGCCCTGGCCGATTTGGGCAGCCCTCAGGTGCTGCGCCAGACCAGGCAGGGGCAAACCGGCTGTCAATGGTGTCAAGTGGACTGCCGCCACTATCATTGGGTCCCCGCCGACTATGCGCCCGAGGGCCGAGACATGCTGCTGGATGACTTTGAGCCGACCTACGCCATCTACGCCATGCTTG
>JAFGLK010000439.1 GCA_016928125.1 Anaerolineae bacterium | reverse complement strand
TTGAGCGCCGATGGGACGTTCTATGTGCTCGCCCTCAGCCAGAACGAGGTCAGGCTGCTGGAGGGCAGCCGCTTTGCGGTGCAGCAGGTCGAGCTGGATGACGTGCCTGAGAGTCTGGCGGATGCGCTCAAGTGGGACGATCCGGAGACGACGCTGCAATGGCACAACGGCACGGGCACACGAACGGGCCGGCGGCGCATGGCTATGTTTCACGGGCATGGCTATGACGATGCGACCGCGCACCGCGATCACATCCTGCGCTACTTTCAGCAGGTGGCCCGTGGGATCGAGGAGATTCTGTCTGACGAGCACGCCCCGCTGGTGCTGGCCGGTGTGGACTATGTGCTGGCCATCTATCGCGAGGCAGCGCCCCATGCCTATATCTCCGAGGAGGCCATTATCGGAAATCAGGAGCAGACCAGCGATCGCGAGTTGCACCGCCAGGCCTGGGCCATCGTGGAGCCGCTCTTCAAGGAGGAAAGGGAAGCGGCGCGCGCCCAGTACGAGATGCGGGCAGGCCAAGGCAGCGACCTGGCCTCAAGTGATATCTGCGAGATCGTGTGGGCAGCGCAGGACGGTCGAGTTGAGACGCTGTTCGTTGCCCTCGGGGTGCAGCGCTGGGGCCTGCTCGAGGCGCACAAACGGGACATCAGCCTGCTGGACGAGTGGTTGCCACAGGCCGTAGATCTGCTCGATCTGGCCGCGGCTCGCACCTTGTCCCAAGGGGGCAACGTCTATGCCGTGGCGCCAGACGACGTCCTCGGCCAGGCGGATGCGGTGGCTGTTTTCCGCTATGCGCAATGAGGGCAGAGGGCCCGATCGGGATGATCCAAAGCGGTAAATGGAGTAATATGCCCCTGTCTCAGATTCAGATCTGATCGCCTTGACACGGGGCCACCCGCAGGCTGGAGCGCGCTTTGGCTGAGCTAGAGCGAGGAGGCTGCCCCCGGGCCGGGCATCTATGTCGGGCCAAAGCGCCCAATCCACTCGATGGAGGAGGATCTCGTATGATCGCCGACGTGCCTGAACAAGCGACAGACCGCTACCACCATTTTGAGGCCGCCATCTATGCTCGGGTCTATGAGGTGATCAAGATGGCCGACCTCGATTGGCTCCGAGAGCGCTTCGATCTGATGAGCCGCTACATCAAGGTGAGCAAGGTCTACCTGGAGACCCATCGTGACATGGTGGTCGCGCCGGACGACACCCTCGCGCAAGCCAAGGTCTTCTTTGCCGAGCGGGGCGTGCGCACCTCGGGCGGCATCACCATCACCGTAGACGAGAGCAATCGCTTTGAGACCTATTGCTACACCAACCCCGAGCATCGCCGCAAGCTCCGGGAAGTGATCGCCTTCACCGCCTCGCATTTCGATGAGGTGATTCTGGACGACTTTTTCTTTACCAACTGCAAGTGCAAAGCGTGCATCGCGGCCAAGGGCGATCGTAGCTGGACCGAGTTCCGCCTGGCGCTGATGGAGGAGGCGGCTCGTGAGCTCATCCTGGCGCCTGCCCGCGAGGCCAACCCCAGGGTTGAGGTGGTGATCAAATACCCGAACTGGTACGAGCACTTTCAGGGCCTCGGGTTCAACCTGGAGGCCGAGCCCGCCCTCTTCGATCGGCTCTACACCGGCACCGAGACCCGCGATCCGGTGCTCAGCAACCAACATCTGCAGCCCTACCACGGCTACTCGGTCTTCCGCTACTTTGAGAACCTCAAGCCGGGGGGCAACGGCGGCGGCTGGGTCGATACGGGCGGCATGGGCACCGCCGACCGCTACGCTGAGCAGCTCTGGCTGACGCTCCTGGCCAAGGCGCCCGAGATGACGCTGTTTGACTTTCGTCAGCTGCAGCAACCCCTGCAAGAGTCGCACCGCGGCGCCTGGCAGAGCCCGGGCAACAGCCTCGACTACGACCGCATGGTGCAGGACGTGCGTCGCGATCGGGGCTATCTCGATCCCTCGGCGACGATTGCTCTCCTGGCGGGCTATGCCCTTGAGCAGATGGATCAGGTGCTGGGCGTCCCGGGCCAGCCCCTTGGCGTCAAGAGCTATCGGCCGCACCACGCCACGGGCGAGGATCACCTGCAGAGCTACCTCGGCATGCTCGGCATTCCAATGGATATCGTACCCGAGTTCCCCGCCGACGACCAGACGATCCTGCTCACCGAAGAGGCCAAGTTTGACCCCGAGATCGTCGGCCAGATCGAGGGCCAGCTTCGAGCCGGCAAGGCCGTCGTGGTCACGTCGGGGCTGCTGCGGGCGCTGCAGGATAGGGGCATCAGGCAGTTGGTGGAGCTCGAGTACACCGACCGCAAAGCCTTGGTTCAGGATTTCGTCGTCGGCTGGGGCTGGAACAACATCCAACACGCCGACTCGCCGATCCTGATCCCGCAAATCGGCTACCTGACCAACGATTCTTGGGAGGAGATCACCTGCCTGGCGGGAGCCAGCGGCTGTCCCCTGTTGCACAGCGGCCGCTATGCCGATGGCACGTTGTACGTACTGACGGTTCCCGAGGTCTTCTCGGACCTGTACACGCTGCCGGATGCGGTGCTTGACGGCGTCCGCCGGGTTGTCGGGCAAGACCTCTATGTCGGCATGCAGGGGCCAAGTCGGATCTCGCTCTTTGTGTACGACAACGACACCTTTGTGGTGCACTCGTTTCGCGACGAGCCGGTGGCGATTCGACTCGTCCTCGACGAGCGCGTGACCGCCTTGCGCGACGTGGTGACGGAGCAGCTATATCCGGGCGAGGCGCTGCCTGGCTTGCGTGGGCGCCCCAGTGGCAAGCGGGCCTACGATGTGCGGATCCGGCCCCATTCCTACCGGGTGTTCCAATGCCGCTAGCGGGCGCTGCCCTTCGGGAATCCCTTGAGGGTGACATAACGTCTGGCTCCAGCCATAGGGCGGCTTGACTGCCCTATAGCACAGAATAGGAGAAAAGACCTCATGCCTGATCAAAACCCATTCAGTGCGCGCGCGGCCGGTCAGCCGCCGGCGTTTGCCATGGCTCACGACGAGGTCCAGTCGCCGCAAGTTCTGCCCGACGGCCGGGTGACGTTTCGCATCGATGCGCCCAAGGCCAGCGAGGTCACCCTCGACGGCGGCTGGATCCTCCAGGGCCTCGGAACCGGCGGCCCGCTCCAGAGGGACCAGCGGGGCATCTGGTCGATCACCGTCGGGCCGCTGCCGCCCGATTTCTACATGTACACCCTCACCGTGGATGGCGTGCCCACCATCGACCCCCAGAACCGAGAGATCAAACAGGGCGTTTCCCCGCTCAAGAACGTTTTCCTGGTGCCGGGGCCCGAGGCCCAGTTCGAGGAGACCCGCGCCGTGCCCCATGGCGACGTGCGGATCGTGTGGTACGACTCGCCGGCGCTGGGCGGCCCGCGCAGCATGCGCATCTACACACCCCCTGACTATGACCTGAGCGATCGCGCCTACCCGGTCTTGTACCTGATCCATGGCGGCGGCGATGACGATCGGGCCTGGAGCACCATCGGGCGCGCGGGCTTTATCATGGACAACCTCCTGGCCGAAGGCAAGGTCGAGCCCATGATCATCGTGATGCCCAACGG
>JAFGLK010000438.1 GCA_016928125.1 Anaerolineae bacterium | reverse complement strand
TGCGGGCTCTGCCACGAAGCGAGGGTGTGCAGCGCGGCGATGTCGCCCGCTAGGGAGCAGCTAAGGCCCTTTTGGGTCGACCTGCATCTGCATACGGTGGTATCGCCGTGTGCCGAGGTGGAGATGATCCCGCCGCTGATCGTGAAACAGGCTCAGGCGCTGGGCCTGGGGATCATTGCGGTCACAGATCACCACACGGCGGACAATGTGCAGGCCGTGCAGCAGGCCGCCGAGGGCAGCGGCATTGCCGTTCTCCCGGGCATGGAAGTGCAGACCCGGGAGGAAGTTGACCTGGTTTGCTTATTCGATACACTGGGGCAGGTGCTGAATTGGCAGGAGGTAGTTTATCGTCACCTTCCGCAAAAGGGCAACCGTCCCGAGGTCTTTGGCGCCCAATTTGTGGTGGACAAGACCGGCGAATTCGTGCGCATGAACGAGCGCTTGCTGATCACCTCCACCGATTTCCCAATTGAGGAGGTCGTGTCTCGCGTGCGAGCATTGGGCGGATTGGCCATTGCCGCGCACGTCGACCGACCATCGAATAGCTTACTGGCCAACCTAGGGGTTGTGCCCCCGGATCTCGCTCTGGCTGCGTTGGAGCTTTCGTCGAGGACCATGCCTGAGGCCTTTTTGGCCCAGCATCCCGAACTGCAAGAATGGACCTTGATCGTCTCGGGAGATGCGCATCGCCTCAACGAGATGCGGGCGCATACCTTGGTTACCATGGCCGAGCCGTCCATAGCGGAGCTGGCCCGTGCGTTGGCGTTCGAGGCAGGCAGGCGGGTCAAAGTCTTGCCCTGAGGTCAGGGGCTTGCCCTGAGGTGAGAGTTCCGCCTCTAGGTCTGCTGTTGCGCGAGGGTGGCCGCCGGCCGGCGAGGTGGAACTTGCTTTCGTGCGGCATGTAGCGTACATTGCCGAACCACATGCATATCCCAGACAGGAGAGGGGACAGTGATCATCGAGGAAACACAGGCCACTGAGACCATCGAATTGGCTGCATTGGATGAGATACTCGACGAGTATGCAGGCCAGGACGGCGCTGTCATTCCCGTCCTGCAGCGCGCTCAGGAGGCCTACGGTTATCTGCCGCCCGAGGTGCTGTCTCACGTCGCCAAGCGCCTGAATGTGCCCATCAGCCAGATCTATGGGGTCGCGACCTTCTATGCGCAATTCTACCTGACCCGACGGGGACGACATACCGTTCGCGTCTGTGACGGCACGGCGTGCCATGTGCGTGGCGCAGCCAAGATCATTCGCGCGCTCGAGTCGGAGTTGGGACTCCAGGCGGGCGAGACGACGCCCGACTACCGGGTCACCCTTGAGGTGGTCTACTGTCTCGGCTCCTGCGGCCTTTCGCCCGTGGCCGTGATTGACGGCAATGTCGTGGGGCGCCTGATCCCAGAGAAGGCGCTCGAGTTGGTACGCGAGCTGAAATAGGAGCACCTGGCCGCTCTGGCAGAGACCCTGACAGGGGTAGGGCACGTGCGCGAGCTGTCTCAACATATTCTTGACCTATTGGAGAACGCTTTGGAAGCTCAGGCGACTGAGATCCAGCTCGAAATCGTCGAACAGACCGGCCCGGAGGGCAATCGATCGCCCATCGCCGGTGGCGGGCTCTTGAGCATTCGCGTGCAAGACAATGGGCGTGGCATGGATGCCAACACCTTGGCACGCCTGAGCGATCCATTCTTCACCACACGGACAACGCGTTCGATTGGCCTGGGTATTCCGCTACTCAAGGCCACAGCCGAGCGCTGCAATGGGCAGCTCGTGGTTCGATCGACGCCGGGCCAGGGCACGTGCGTCACGGCCACTATGGAACATCATCATGTCGACCGAGCGCCCTTGGGCGATATCGCGAGCACGCTGCTTGCCATCATGCTGGCTCGCCTGCGGGGCGATAGCTCTCGCCCCTGCGATCTGCGCTACCGGCATACGGTGGACGGTCGCACATTCTCGTTCGACACCCATGAGATACGTTCGTTGTTGGGGGATGTCCCCTTGAGCCATCCGCAGGTGCGGGCCTGGCTTGAGGAGTATCTGCGAGAGGGTCTGGCCACTCTGTATGCATAGGATGGGCTCTCGTGACCATACCGGGCATATGGTTAGTCATCGCGCAGCATATTCGAGCTGTTAACGTCGCGCAGTGAAGGAGAAGCTAGATGCCGAAACTCAAGTCGCTAGAGGAGCTGCGCAGTCTGCGTCAGCAGGTGCAGCAGGAACTGTCGACCCGGACCGAGACAGGCACGACGATCATCATCGGAATGGGCACGTGCGGCATCGCTGCCGGCGCGCGGGAGACGATGCATGCCGTGTTGGAGGAGCTCAAATCCCGGGATATCCAGGCCCATGTCACCACGGTGGGGTGCATTGGCATGTGTGCACGCGAGCCCTTGGTGGACATCGAGCAAGCCGGCCAGCCCCGCGTGACGTACGGCAATATCACAGCCGATAGGGTGCCGCAGCTCATCGAAGCACACCTGATCCAGGGGCGCGTCGTCGAGGAATGGGCGGTAGGACGCCTCAAGACGTGATGCTTGCGAGCGCGCTGGGCGTAGGGCCCGACCCGAGAGTGGTGGGGCGGCGCTGCCCTGGCGCATACCCAATATCTGCCCGCTCTATACTCATCCTTGTCCAGGAGGACGTGTCATGACGGAACCCCTATACCGGGCCAATGTCCTGGTATGCGCTGGGACCAGCTGTACCGCTTCGGGCTCTGTATCCGTGTTGCAGGCGCTTCGCGCTGAGGTCGCGCGCCGAGGGCTCGAGGGCGAGGTCCGCGTGGTCGAAACTGGCTGCCGTGGCTTTTGCGCCATGGGGCCAGTGATGATCATCTACCCCGAAGGCATCTTCTATTGCCAGGTGCAACCCTCTGACATCGAGGAGATGGTCGAGGAGACTCTGATCAAGGGCCGTGTGGTCGAGCGTCTGGCCTATCAGGAGCCGTTGACGCACCAGGCCGTCCCTTTCTACGAAGACATCCCCTTCTATGGCAAGCAGCAGCGCATCACATTGCGCAACTGCGGCCTGATCGATCCCGAGCGCATCGAAGAGTATATCGCTCGCGATGGCTATGAGGCGTTGGCCAAGGTGCTCACCACGATGACGCCTCAGCAGGTCATCGATGAGGTCAGAGACTCAGGCCTGCGCGGCCGCGGTGGCGCGGGATTCCTCACCGGGCTCAAGTGGGAGTTCACCGCCAAGGCCCCTGGCGAGGTCAAGTACATCGTCTGTAACGCCGACGAAGGCGACCCTGGGGCCTTCATGGACCGCTCCATCCTGGAGGGCGATCCACACTCGGTTGTGGAAGGTATGGCGATAGCCGGCTACGCCATCGGCGCCAAGGAAGGCTATATCTATTGCCGCGCCGAGTACCCCTTGGCCATCAAACGCCTGAAGCTCGCCATTCAGCAGGCCACGGAGTACGGGTTGCTGGGCGCGAATATCCTGGGCACCGATTTCGGCTTCGAGCTCAGGATCAAAGAGGGCGCTGGCGCATTTGTATGTGGTGAGGAGACAGCGCTCATTGCCTCCATCGAGGGCAAGCGCGGCGAGCCCCGCCCCCGCCCGCCCTTCCCGTCGGTGTCTGGCTTGTGGGGCAAGCCTACCAACAACAACAATGTCAAGAGCTACGCCAATGTCCCCCAGATCATCCACCATGGCCCCGAGTGGTTTGCTTCCATCGGCACGCGACGCAGCCCGGGCACCGCGATCTTTGCCCTAACCGGCAAAATCGCCAATACGGGCCTGGTCGAGGTGCCCATGGGCATCACTGTCGGTGAGATCATCTTTGATGTGGGCGGAGGCATTCCCAGGGGCAAGCAGTTCAAGGCTGTGCAGACCGGCGGCCCTCTGGGTGGCTGTATCCCGGCCTCGGGCCTCAACCTGAACGTCGATTTCGACTCTTTGCGACAGGCCGGGGCCGTGATGGGCTCTGGCGGCATGATCGTGGTGGACGAAGACACCTGCATGGTGGAGTTCAGCAAGTATTTTCTCACTTTTGCTACGGCCGAATCGTGTGGCAAGTGCGTGCCCTGTCGGGTGGGCGGCAAGCGGATGCTCGAGATCCTGACAGCCATTACCGAGGGCCGGGGCAAGATGGAGGATCTGGATACGATCCTCCAGATCGCCGACGGCATGGCCGAGGGTGCCCTGTGCGCCTTGGGTCAACTCACGCCCGGCCCCGTCATGAGCGCGCTGCGCTATTTCCGCGACGAGTTCGAGGCGCACATCCTGGACAAGCGCTGCCCGGCCGGTTCCTGCCGCGACCTGGTCCGTGCGCCGTGCGCCAACGCCTGCCCCGCCGGGGTGGACGTGCCAAGCTATGTCAGCCTCGTCTCGCAGGGCAAGTATGCCGAGGCGCTGGACATCCATCGCAAGCGCAATCCCTTCGCGCTGGCCTGCGGGCGTGTGTGCCCTGCCTTCTGTGAGGATCGTTGCCGCAGAGGCGAGCTGGACGAGTCGGTGGCGATTCGTCAGATCAAGCGTTTCATGGCCGATCAGCAACTCGGCCAGGCCTGGACGCCGCCTCAGTTGGAGGCCAAGAAGGACGAGCGCGTGGCGGTCATCGGCTCGGGTCCGGCTGGCCTCACGGCCGCTCTGCGTCTGGCCCAATGGGGCTATAGCGTGACCGTTCACGAGGCGCTGCCTGTGGCCGGCGGCATGATGGC